>NZ_FOCS01000019.1:0-112919 GCF_900110155.1 Methylobacterium sp. UNC300MFChir4.1
AAGGCGATGCTCGAGGACATCGCGATCCTGACCAAGGGCCAGATGATCGCCGAGGACCTCGGCATCAAGCTCGAGAACGTGACGCTCCCCATGCTCGGCCGCGCCAAGCGCGTGCGCATCGAGAAGGAGAACACCACGATCATCGACGGCGTCGGCGAGAAGTCCGACATCGAGGGCCGCATCTCGCAGATCAAGGCGCAGATCGAGGAGACCACCTCGGACTACGACCGCGAGAAGCTCCAGGAGCGCCTGGCCAAGCTCGCGGGCGGCGTCGCGGTGATCCGCGTCGGCGGCGCGACCGAGGTCGAGGTGAAGGAGAAGAAGGACCGCGTCGACGACGCCCTCAACGCCACCCGCGCGGCGGTCGAGGAAGGCATCGTCCCGGGCGGCGGCACCGCGCTGCTGCGCGCCAAGAAGGCGGTCGCCGAGCTGAAGTCCGAGATCCCGGACGTGCAGGCCGGCATCAAGATCGTCCTGAAGGCGCTCGAGGCCCCGCTCCGCCAGATCGCCCAGAACGCGGGCGTGGAAGGCTCGATCGTGGTCGGCAAGATCACCGACAACACCTCCTCGGAGACCTTCGGCTTCAACGCCCAGACCGAAGAGTACGTCGACATGATCCAGGCCGGCATCGTCGACCCGGCCAAGGTGGTGCGCACCGCCCTGCAGGACGCGGCCTCGGTCGCCGGCCTGCTGGTGACCACCGAGGCGATGGTCGCCGACGCGCCGAAGAAGGACAGCCCTGCTCCGGCCATGCCGGGCGGCGGCATGGGCGGCATGGACTTCTAAGTCCAAGCCATCCGCTGAGACGAAGGAAGGGGGTCGCCGCGAGGCGGCCCCTTTTCTCTTGGCGCCGGCCTGCCGCGGTGGCCCGCGGGGCGCAGGCCGGTCAGAGGCCGCGACGCGACGCTTCGGCCGCGAGACGCGCCCGCACGGTGGCGATCAAGGATTGCCGGACGTGCTCCGTCGCCTGGAACGGGATATCGAAGTTCAGGCTGTGGTAGATCAGGGATCGGATGCTGTCCTGATCGGGATCGTCCGCGCCTGTCTGCATGAAGTCGAGGATCCAGGCATGGATCGCCGCGTGGTCGGACGTGTCGGGATCCGCGGCGAGGACCAAGTGGCCGCCGTGAATCCAGTCATCGCGCTGGGTTGCGGACACTTCGTCCGATGCAGGCATGACCTCACCTCGCGGCTCTGCCCGGTGCGGCCGGGACGATAGAGTTTTCGCGCGCGCCGATCCCGTTCTCCACCAGCGACCGCGGAGCTTCGACGCCGCGTCACCTGTACGTCGGCGCCTCGCCCGGCCGCGATGTGGCGCGGCGGTCCGGGCGGTGGGCGATCAACAAAAAACGGGACGGCTCGCGCCGTCCCGTTCAGGGGCCTAATTATCGGCCAAGGAAGATCGAAGCCAGTCGCTGGAGCAGGCCCCGCGGTGCGGGCGGAGGCTCGCTCTGCCCAGGACCGTCCCCGATCTAAGCGTTGGCGGCGAAGGGGTGCTGCGCCGAGTTGCGCTGCTCGGTGACCGTCGAGGCCTTCGGCTCGCCGTTCACGGCGCGCTGGATCGACAGCTTGGTGGCCTCGTAGTTGTACTTCTGGATCTTGGCGTCGTCGGCCGCCTCCCAGTGGATGAACACGCCGACCAGGATGTACAGGTCGTCGGCCTCGTCCGCCGGGATGATGCCCTCGGCCACCGCGTCCTGCACGGCCTTGGCAACGCCGTGCTGGGCCGGGCCGAACATCTGGACGGCCTGACGGGCGTCGTTGATGGTGACCTTGTTGAACATCAGAGTGTTCGGCTTGCACGGCAGGTTCGGCGCGATGACCGCGAGCAGGCTGGTGAAGCCGTGCTTGTTGTTCACGAGGCCGTTGCAGAAAGCCGTCTCGGCCGGCGAACCGCGCGGTCCGATGATGAGGTCGATGTGGGCGACCTCGTTGCCGTCGCCGACGAGCGCTTCGCCGACCTGAACCTTGGTGATCTTCGCCATTCGGTGTCTCTCCCTGGATTCCGAAATAGAGCCGCGCGCCGGGCGGTGCCGCGGCCGGGAAGCCATCCTTGTTATCGGCGCCCGACCATGCCGGCCGAGCCGGTTGGGCCGAGCCGGTTGGGCCGGACAGCGCGGCGGACCCTACAGCGGGCCCCTGCGGCTCACAACCCGCGCAAGGCCCTGACACGAAGGAATTTCCATCCGCCCGGCGCTATGGACACCGGATCGTGCACGCGGCTCAGGCCAGCCGGGCGCCGGCGCCCGCGAGCGCGTCCCAGAACAGCGTCGCGACGGTGAAATCCGCGCTCGTGCCGGGATTGATCGACCGCGCCTTCAGCGACGCGTCGAGGGCCAGCAGCGCGTCGACCGGCCGCGCGGCGAGATCGATCCCGGCGAGTGCCGCCTCGACTTCCCGGCGGACGCCCTCGGCCGCGGCCGCGCCGTGCTTGCGCGCGACGTGGCTGTCCGGGACGGCGCGCAGGAAGGCGAGGTGGATCGCGGTCGTGCACCAGGTCGGGTCGAGCCCGGCGGCGCGGGCCTCGCGCAGGGCCGCGAGCCCGATCGCCGGCACGTCCGCGAAACCCGTGACGTAGGCGCGGGCGATCCGGTCCCGGTCGGCGGCCTCCGCCATGGCGTCGCGCAGGGCGCCGGGCGCCGCCTCGGCGACGTCGTGCCGGGCGGCCTCGCCGAGGCCGCCCGGATTCGCGCGGCGGATGCCCGCGAAGACGGCGTCGGAATCCGCGCCGTCCAGCGTGTCGAGCACCGCAGCGACGGTCCGGTCCTCCTCGGCCGCGACCGCGAGCGGCGCGCAGAGCAGCAGGATGCCGAGATTGGTGTTCTGGCCCACCGCCGCCACGGTGGCGGCGACGCCGTCGCGGACCCGCGCCCCGACGCCCGCGCCCGGGCGGGCCAGGGGCGGGGCCGAGACGTCGGCGCTCGTGACGAAATCCGCCAGTACCATGCGGTGGCCGGGCGCGTAGGCGTGGACGTTGCCGGGCTTGAGGGCGTCGAGTTCCGCGAGGCAGGCCGCCCGGTAGAGCGTGCCGATCAGCGCCGCATCGAGGCCGGCCCCGCTCATGCCACCACGAGCCGGGGGCGGCTGGCGCCGCGGGCCGCGGCGAGGAAGCCCCGCACCACCGCGGCGGCGATGTCGGCCTCGCAGACGGTCTGGAGCCCCGACCAGGCCGGCATGGAATTGACCTCGAGGACCGAGAACCCGCCCTCCCCGTCCTCGACGAGGTCGACGCCGGAATAGTCGACCCCGACCGCGGTGGCGGCGGCCTCGGCCAGTTCGGCGGCGGCGCGCGGCATCGCCCAGGGCAGCGGCCGGCCGCCCCTGTGGACGTTGGTGATCCAGCCGTCGCCCTCGCGGATCATGCCGGCGATCGCCCGGCCGTCGCAGACGAACACCCGGTAGTCGCGCCACAGGCCGTCCCGGCGCGGCACGTAGCGCTGGAGGTAGTAGACCCGGGCCACCGCCTCCTCGTCGGGCAGGTCCTCCGGGCGCTCGATCAGGGCGAGCCCCTCCCCCTGCGAGCCGAACAGCGGCTTCAGGACCAGCGGCGCGCCCGGCCGCGCCTCGGCGGCGACCAGGGCCGCGGCCGCCTCGCGCTTCGAGAACACCCAGGTCGCCGGGGTCGGCAAGCCGGCCCGGTCGATCAGCAGCGAGGTCGCCGCCTTGTCGACCGAGCGCTCGATCGCGGTCGGCGCGTTCCAGACGGTGACCCCCGCGGCGACCAGGGCGTGCAGAACGCCGAGCCGCATCGTCGTCGCCTCGAAGGTGCCGCCCGCGATGGTCCGCATCAGCACGCCGTCCGGCAGGGCGTCGGCGAAGCCCGGCACGCGCAGCGGCTCGCCGCCGCCCGTGACCACGGCCACGTCGGCGAGGGAGAACAGCACCGGCTCCACGCCGCTCGCGCGCAGGGCCGCGAGCAGGCGGTTCTTGTGCCAGGTGCCGTTATCGGCCGCGAGCCCGATGCGCATGGGGGTCCTGATGGGGTCCTGATCGTCACGGGCCGCCCGCCTCCGGGGCGGCCCGAGGTTCTGTCGCTCGGTGGATCGGACTGGGGGCCCCGCCGCGCGGGAGGGGCGCCCCGCGTGCCCTCAGGCGAAGGACGCGTCGACCAGCGTCGGCTCCAGGCGGCCGCCGCGGTAGGTGGCGCCGGAGCGCACCGACGTGACGATCGCCTCGGCCGGCGAGAACAGGGCGCCGTCGATCTTGTAGAAGTCGCCGTTCACCCGCGCGAAGATGTCGGCGAAGGGCGCGCCGTGGTCGCTCGAGGTCGTGGAGGGCAATTGCTCGGCGAGCTGCTTGGCGTCGGAATCGTCGGCGTCCACGAAGAGCTGCACGCGCCCGCCGTAGATGATCGCGTCGTTGGTGCGGCCCATCGCCTTGATGAAGTCCGGGTGCGGCGGCGACAGCGGCGCCGAGCCGATCCCGTCCACGATGGCGTGCAGGTCGAAGCCGACCGTGTGCGCCTTGTGGAGGGCGACTTCCAGGACGCGGGCCACGACCTGCGTGGAGCCGGCGAGGCTCTGGGTCGGCGCGAAGATGAAGGTCAAGTCCTCGGGCTTGAGGCCGGAGGCCTCCGCGACCTTGGCGACGACGCTCTCGGGCGGTCCGCCGGCCGCTTCCAGCACGAGGGCGGTCTTGGTGGCGGAATCGCGGAAGCCGAGTTCCTGGTACAGTTCCTCGACGGCCGCCACCGCGCGGCCCGGGCCCGAGCCGAGGGCGAAGAAGCCCGAATCCCCGGTCTCGTCCGCGAGGCTCCAGCCCGCGTACTGGCTGCCGAGGCAGGCGAGCACCGGGTCGGCGGAATGCACCGTTACCGAGTACGGCCAGGACGCGATCGGCCCGCTCGGCGCGATCGTGACGGTGCCGAGGCCGCCGAGGCAGATCTCGGCGATGCGCCGCCCGGCCTCGATCGAGCCCCGCGCTTGCGCGCCGGCATCGACCATGCGGGCGCCGCCGGCGGCCTGCGACACGGAGAGCCGCAGCGTCGCGGCGTCGGCCACGAGCCGCTCGACCAGGGGGCCTGAGAGCGCGTTGATGCTGGGATAGGACGGGCTGGCACTCATGACGGGGCTTCCTCGGGGTGTGTTTTCTTCGCCGCGCAGACGGCCCGCAGGTGTGCCGTCCGCGTTTCCAACAGGGCGAGCACCTCCGCCCGGTCCGCGCCTTCGGCCAGCACCGTGCAGAGCGGCGCGTCGCGGCGGACCACCGAGCCGGGGCACGGGCGGTCGCGCACGCAGTCCGGCCAATCGAGGTCCGGCACAGGCGCAAGCTCACGGTCCGCGTAACAGATCTGCGCGGCCGCCGCACCCGCCGGATGCGGGCCGGGCTCCGGCATCGTGCCGAGGCAGGCGGCGATGTGGGCCGCGAGCAGCGGCGCCCCGCGCCGGTCGAGGACGTCTAGGGTCGCGCCGGGCCTCGGGTTGATCTCCGTGAGCCACCACTCGGTCCCGTCGACCAGCAGGTCGGCGCTGGCGAGGCCGCGCAGGCCCGTCGCGGCGACGATCCGCTCGGTCCCGGCGGCGACGGCCTGCACGACGTGGGCGGGGAGCGCCGGGGATTCGCCGGCGCCGCGGGCGAGCGCCCCGGCGTAACGGAACGGCCGGATCGGCGACGGCGCGCACCATTGCTCGGTGACCGCGAGGACACGGATCGTTCGGCCGTCGGCGAGGACGTTCAGGGCGTGGGGGCGCCCCGGCACGCGCGCCTGGAGATAGTGGCCCGCCGGCGCGGGCGACCGGGTGGCCGGCCGGATGTGGCTGCCGCCGGAACCCCCGATCCGCTTGACCAGCCAGCCCGCGGGGTCCGCCGGCGGCGCGGCTGTCACGGCCGGATGCGGCACGCCGAGGCGCGCGCACAGGGCCGCGAAGGCCACGGGATCCTTCAGGGCGGCGACGGTCTCGGCCGAGGCGCCGATGAGCCGGTGCCGCGCGGAGAGGCGCGCGATCAGGTCGGGCGCGTCCTCGAAGCCGCTGCCCAGGATCAGGCCGACCGGGTTCCCGGCCAGCGCCGCGAGGTCGTCGAGCGCCGCCAGGGTGGCGTCGGCGGCGGGGCCGGTGCCGAAGCGGCCCGGCAGTTGCCGGTAGGCCTCGGCCAGCGCGCGGGTGTCGGAATCGCCGAACAGGTCGGCGACGTAGGGCCGAAGCCCCGCGCGCCGCGCCGCCTCGGCCAGGGTGCGCCCGGCCTGCGCGGCGATCAGGACCGCGTCCGCCATCGGCATCTGGTCCGGGAGCGGCCTAGCCGGCGATCTCCACGGCGAGCTCGTAGGCGTCGCGGAAGTCGAGGCACAGCGGCGTGTCGGAGGCGAGCATCCGATCGAACAGGCGCCGCTGCGTCTTGTACTTCACGTCGCCGACGGCCAGCGCGCCGATGCCGACCCCCTTGCCGCTGGGCAGCGCGACGTCCACCGCGTTGACGTCGATCCCCGCGATGCCGGCGGGCGGCACGGCGTTGACGTCGGACGCCACCAGCAGCTTCGGCGCGGATTTCAGATCCTCCGCGGTGAGGATCGGGATGCCCGCCGGGCCGGCCGAGAGGATGACGTCGGCGTCGCGGATGGCCGCGCGGCGATCGTCGGGCGTCGTGCCGTCGACGGCGCCGACCTCGATGCCGAAGCGCCACTTCATCGTGAAGGCGATCTTCGAGACGCGCTCCTCGCCGTCGTGGCCGACCAGGACGGTGGTCGCGCCCTGCAGGGCGCCGATCACCGCGGCCACGTAGGCGACGACGCCCGCGCCGCCGAAGATCACGATGCGCTTGCCCTTGAGGTCGGTGCTGAACTTCTGCCGCAGGGCGCGGGAGACCTGCGCCACCATGGCGGCGCCGGTGGTGAACGAGCCCGCCGGGTCGGCGAACACGTGGTTCACGAAGGGCGGCACGAAGGCCTTCTTGGCGCGGTCGACCATGTCGAGGGCGTCCTCGGCGTTCTTGCCGCCGATGAAGATGCCCGTCCGCGTCCCGTCGGCCGGCGACCGCGAGAAGATCGAATCCTGCGTCAGGGTGACGACGTCGGCGAGGCTGACCTCCGCGTAGGTCACCACGGTCTCGAAGCCGGCATCCACGGCCATGTTCACGTCGAACGGGCTCATGTGCCGGAGCGGCGTCAGCATGTGGAGGATCGAGCGGGCCATGGAATCCTCGTGCGGCGCGCGAGAGAGGCGCCTTCCCTCCGTCCAAACCCGGAGCGGCGCCCCGGGTCAAGCCCGGGGCGGCCGGCTCACGCCGGACCGGTTACCGAAGCGCCACCGTTTCGGCCCCGGGCGATGACGAACCGGAGGGGGCCGCCCCGGTCGAGGCCGACCACCAGGGCGCGGGCCTCCGCCTCGGACGGGACCAGCGCGAAGCCGGTCGGCCCCCAGGAGGACTGGCCGTAGCCCGCGACGCCCCGCGCGGCGACGCTGGCGAGCGCCTCGGCGACCGCGGGGCTGGCGTAGCGGCCGCCCTGATGGGGCGCGAAATGGTCGCCGATCAGCGTCTGGATCCGGGTGATGCCGGCGCCGAAGCCCTGCGGCTCCGCCAGGGCGACGGCGGGCAGCACCTGCATCAGCGCGATCCGGCAGATCTCGGCCGCCTGCGCCTCGGGAAAGCGCGGCAGGTCGCGGAACGCCTCGACCTCGCGCGTCCCGTGCACGCCGGCCATGCTCGGATCGAGGATCAGGACGATCCGCCAGGCCTCCGGATAGGGCAGGCGCGCGATGACCGGCGGCGGCCCGCCATCCGCGCCGCGGCCGCCGTCGACGATCAGGCCGCCCTCGGTGAAGGCGCACAGGCCGACGCCGGACCGGTTGCCCCGGTCCAGGGTCGCCGCGAAGGCCTCCGCCGCGAAGGGCTCGCCGTTGAGGCGCGCCATCGCGGCCGCCACCGCGAGGGCGAGCTGCGTGCCGGAGCCGAACCCGGCATGGGCCGGGATCACCCGCTCGACATCGATGGCGACGTCCCCGCCGCGCCCGAGATGGGCGGCTGCGGCCTCGACGTAGCCGCGCACCCGGTCGGATTCCGGGCCCGTGACGGTGGGCCGGGCGGCCCGGCGGGCGGTCAAGGCCAGGGACGGCGCGTCGATGGCCAGCCCGATGCTGCCGAAGCGCCGGCCGAGCCCGCCATGCAGGTCCAGGAAGCCGAAATGCAGCCGCGCCGGCGCCTCGACCCGCACGGTACCGTCCGCCGTCGCCTCGTTCCGTTCGGGGACCTCGCCCAACGCTCTTCCCTCGAATCCCGTCTCGAATCCCGCAGGTCCGGCCCCTGCGCGGCGCGCTTGTCACACGCGGCCCGGAACCGGGCAACGTGGACGCGCGCGGATCGTGCCCGCCGACGGCGCAGGACTGATCGATCGCGGAGAGCGCGCGCGGCGGTGAACCGATACCCGCGATTCACTTCCCGACGCGCATCACCGCCGGACCCCCTTGCCGCGGTGCGCGGATGAAGGCAAACCTAGGCCCGCGACGGCGCGCCGAGTTTGCCGCCTGCCCGGACATGCCGGGCGGATGAGCCATTCCGATTCGGTGGGGAACCCTCGGGCTCGAGGGGCACCCGCTTCGTCCGGTCTTACGGCCGTCGCCCGCTCCGAAACCAAGCAAGAACGTTGCGAGAGGGAGCATGGCAGCCTGGGTGAAGGGTGGCGCGACGGACGCGGGCACCGCCATCGAGGCGGCCGCATCCCTCCTCGCCAAAGCGCGCGCGCCGGTGATCGCCGGCCTCAGCGCCGACGTGGCCGCGATCCGCGCGGCCTACGATCTCGCGGGGCGCATCGGCGCCTCCGTCGACACCGCCGGCGCGGCCGGCACCTACGCGGACCTCGGAGCGCTGAGCCGGGTCGGGGCGCTGACCTCGACGCCCGCCGAGGCCGTCGGGCGCGCCGACGTGGTGCTGGTGGTCGGCGCCGCCCCCTGGCAGGCGCCGCTCCTGAAGCGCCTCGTCGACGGCAAGCCCGGCCGCGGTCGGGCCGCCGGGTCGGACCGCACCCTGCTGGCCGTCGGCGCCAACGCCACCGCGTTCCTGTCCTGGCCGGCCGAGGGCGGGCTGACCGAGGCGGTCGGCGTGCTGCGCGCCCACGCCCGCGGCCACCTCGCCGGCGATGATCTCCCCGGCCAGATCGCCGCCCGGCTCGCCGCCGCTCAGTATGGAATCCTCCTCTACGACGCCGCCGAACTCGGCGAGGTCGGCATCGAGATGCTCCAGGGCCTCGCCATGGAGCTCAGCGAGACGACGCGCTGCTTCACCCTCGCGGTCGGCGGCACCGGTCAGGACCGGGCGGTGGTGCCGGTCTCGGCCTGGCTCACCGGGCAGGCGCCGCGCAGCGGCTTCGGGCGCCGCGTGCCCGAGCACGATCCCTGGCGCTTCGACGCCGCCCGGCAGGTCGCCGCCGGCGAGGTCGACGCCGTTCTCTGGCTCGGCGCCGTCCCGGTGTCGCGCCCGGACTGGCTGTCGAGCGTCCCCTCCGTCGCGCTCGTCGCCGACGGTGAGGCCGGGGCCGCCGAGGTGGTGATCGCGGTCGGCCAGCCCGGCCGCGACCACGGCGGCGTGTTGTGGAACGAGCAGCGCGCCGCGCTGACCTTCTGGCCGGCCTCGGCGCCGTCGGATCTGCCGTCGGCCGCGTCGGTGCTGGGCGCCCTGAAGGAGCGCCTGGTCACGGGCCCGGCCGCGTCGAGGAGTGAACCCGCATGCTGAGCGTGATCCGGGGCGGGCGCGTCGTCGATCCGACCGCGTCCCGCGATTCCGTGGGCGACGTCTGGATCGAGGACGGCCGCGTGATCGATCCGCCGGGCCGCGAGCCCGACGCCGTGATCGACGCCGCGGGCTGCGTGGTGATGGCGGGCGGCGTCGAGGTGCACTCGCACATCGCCGGCGGCAACGTGATCACCTCGCGGCTGCTCCTGCCCGACCTCTACGTCAGCGAGGCGGCGCCCGACGGCCATCCCTTCGCCCACGCGGGCGGGGCGGCGGCCTGGATCGGCTCGACCTACGCGCGGATGGGCTACACCACGGCCGTCGAGCCGGCGATGCCGCCGACCCACGCGCTGGGCACGCAGCTCGAACTCGCCGACATCCCGCTGCTCGACCGCGGCGCCCTGACCGTGATGGGCAACGACGACCAGCTCCTGCAGCTCCTGCGCGAGGGCCAGGGCGGCAACGCCGTGCGCGACCTCGTCGCCCTGTCGGTCGCCCAATCGCGCGGCCTCGGGGTCAAGTGCATCAACGCCGGCGGCGCCTCGGCCTTCAAGGACGGGGCCCTGCGCCTGTCGCTCGACGACGAGATCCCCTGCTACGGGCTCTCGACCCGTCAGATCATGGGCTCGCTCCTCGACGCGGTCGAGGAGATCGGCGTCCCGCACCCGCTGCATGTCCACTGCAACAACCTCGGCCTGCCCGGGGCCGACGACAGCTTCATGGCGACGCTGGACGCGGCGGAGGGACGGCGCATCCACTTCGCCCACGCGCAGTTCTACGCCTACGGCGCGGTCGATCCGGCCAATCCCGGCACCGGCGGCTTCCGCTCGGCCGCCGAGCGGATCGCGCAGGCGATCACCGACAACCCGAACGCCACCCTCGATATCGGGCAGGTCGTGTTCGGCCAGACCGTGACGGTGTCCCTCGACATCCTCCGCCAATTCGCCGGCCGGAAGGGCGCCAAGCCGAAGAAGTGGGTCCTCAACGCGGGCGACGCCGAGGGCGGCGGCGTGGTGCCGTTCCTGTACCGGCCCCGGGGCCCGACCAGCTCGCTGCAATGGGCGATCGGCCTGGAGATCATGCTGCTCTCCACCGACCCGGAGCGGACGATCCTGACCACCGATCACCCGAACGGCGGCCCGTTCACACAGTATCCCCGCATCATCCACCTGCTGATGGACAAGTCGGAGCGCGACCGCGAGATCGCGACGCTGCCGAGCGTGGTCGGCGAGCGGTCGAGCCTCCCCGGGCTGGAGCGCGAGTACACGCTCTCGGAGATCGCGCAGCTGACCCGGTCCGGACCGGCGAAGCTCCTCGGCCTCGCCGACCGCGGCCACCTGCGGGCCGGCGCCCGGGCCGACGTCGCGGTCTACCGCGACGACGCGAACCGCACCGCGATGTTCACCGCCGCCAAGCTCGTCCTCAAGGACGGCGTGCCGATCGTCGAAGACGGCGAGGTCGTGGAGTGGCGCGCCGGCCGCACGCTGTCGCTGACCGTCGAGTCCGACAAGGCCATGGCGAAGCGCGCCGACACCTACCTCACGGAGCGGTTCGGCGAGGGCCTCGACAGCTTCGCCGTGCCCGACGCGGCCTTCGGCGAGGGCCGGGAGAACTTCGAGGCGGTGCCATGCCGGGCGTGATCAGCGGGGCGAGCCGCGGGAAGTACGATGTCTGACCTCACCCTCAACGGCATCCCGGTCGTCGACACCTTCGCGGAGGCGTTCGACGTGGCCGGCACGGCCATCATCGTCACGAACGACACCGCCAAGTGGGCGATGATCGCCGCGACCACGATGACCGGCTTCGCCACCTCGGTGATCGGCTGCGGCGCCGAGGCCGGCATCGACGCCGAGCTGTCGCCCGAGGAGACGCCGGACGGGCGGCCGGGCGTGCGCATCCTGCTGTTCGGCTTCGAGCCGAACGGCCTCAAGGACCAGCTGATCAAGCGCGTCGGCCAGTGCATCCTCACCTGTCCGGGCACCGCCTGCTACGCGGGCGTCGACGGGCCGACCAAGATCAAGCTCGGCGGCGCGATCCGGTACTTCGGCGACGGCTTCGCGGTGGCCAAGCGCCTGCCCGACGCCACCGGCAAGGCCCGGCGCTACTGGCGCATCCCGGTGATGGACGGCGAGTTCCTCTGCGAGGATTCGGTCCGGGCCGTCGACGGCGCGGTCGGCGGCGGCAACCTGCTGTTCCTCGGGCGCAATCACGCCGAGACGCTGAAGGTCGCCGAGATCGCCGTCGAGGCCGCCAAGGCGGTCCCGGGCGCGATCCTGCCGTTCCCGGGCGGCATCGTCCGCTCCGGCTCCAAGGTCGGCGGCCGGACCAAGGGCATGATGGCCTCGACGAACGACGCCTACTGCCCGACCCTGAAGGGCCGCGCCGGCTCGGCGCTCCCGGCCGAGTGCGGCGTGGTGCTGGAGATCGTGATCGACGCCCTCACCTCGCAGGGCGTGTCCGACTCGATGCGCGCCGGCCTGCACGCCGCCACCGAGATCGGCGGCAAGCACGGGCTGATCGCCGTCACGGCCGGCAATTACGGCGGCAATCTCGGCCGCCACCACTACCACCTGCGCGACCTGATCGCGCGCGACAGCGCCAAGCCGGAGGGCTGAGCCGTGAGCACCCTCACCCTGCGCGCGGCCCCGCCCGAGCGCCTGGACCTCCTGAACGTCAACCCGCGGGCGCTCAGCCGCCTGTCCCAGGGCGAGGCCGAGCGCCTCGAGATCGGGACGACCCGGACCGGCGTGCGCCTCGGCGACTGCTTCGCGGTCGCGCTGGACGGCTCCGACACCCTGACCATCGAGGGCGGCCACGAGCGCCTCGACCGGGTCGGAGCGTCGCTGTCCGAAGGTACGATCCGGGTGACCGGCGATGTCGGCCAGCGCCTCGGCGCCGGCATGGCGGGCGGCAGCCTGACCGTCACCGGCCATGCCGGACCTTACGCAGCCTCCGGCGCCACCGGCGGCACGATCACCGTCGAGGGCGATGCCGGGGACTATGCCGGTGGCGCGGTCTACGCCGCGAAGGCCGGCCTCGACGGCGCGACGCTGATCATCCGCGGCAGCGCCGGCGCCCATCTCGGCGACCGGATGCGGCGCGGGACGATCGTGGCCGGGCGCGCGGGCGCCTTCGCGGGCTCGCGCATGATCGCCGGCACCCTGGCGGCGCTCGCCGTGGGCGATCATCCCGGCTTCGGCATGCGCCGCGGGACGCTCCTCGTCGGCAGCCACGGCCGGATGTCGCCGACCTTCGTGGAGACCGGGACGCACGACCTCGTGTTCCTGCGGCTGCTGGCCAAGGCCCTGCGCGGCCTGAGCGCCGAGCACGCCGACCTCCTCGGCAAGCCGCTGCGCCGCTACTCCGGCGACCTCGCGACGATCGCCAAGGGCGAGATCTGGGTCGCGGCCTGACGCCGCCTGGGCAAGGGGCGTGGACGCGTCCTATGCTCCCCGCCAAGCCGGCCCGCACGAGGCCGGCAGCCCGGGGAGGCGCCCATGCTGCTTCTGCTGTCGATCTGTCTCGTCGCCCAGCCCTCGACCTGCCGCGAGGACCGGATCGAGATGTCCTTCGAGAAATCGAGCCCCTTCGTGTGCCTGCGCAACTCGCAGAGCGCGCTCGCGACGTGGCAGGCGGCGCATCCGGAATGGCACGTGGAGCGCTGGCGCTGCGCCGCGAAGGGCAGCCTGCCGAAGGACCTGTGACGGGACCTTGGTTCGGCGCCCCGGCGGTGCCATGCTCGGGCCCGCCGGCACGGCGGGATTGAGGGCGGGACGGGGACGATGCGCTCGCTGAAGGTCCGCTTTGCGCTGCTGCTCGGCGGCACCGCCATCGTGGTGGTGCTGGCCGCCGCGGCCGCGCTGGCGGCGATCGGGGCGGCGGAGCGCACCGTCGACCGGACCCTCGAGGCCCAGCGGCGTCTCGAGCTGCTGGCCGAGCTGTCCGGCCGCCTCACGCAGTTCGGTCTCGCGGCGGTGGAGACCGTCGGCAATCCCGATGGCCAGCCCGAGGCGATGGCGATCGCCCGCGACAACGCCGACCGCGCCCTGACCACCGTGGACGAGGCGCTCGCCAAGAGCTTCCCGCCGAGCGACGACCCGGCCGACCGGATGCAGTACGCCGCCCGCACCCGCCCCATGGCGCAGCTGCGCGCGGCGCGCGCCGTGCTGGACCGGCAGGTGTCGCTGATCAGCCGCCAGACCGAGCCGGAGCGGCGTCAGGACGCGATCAAGGGCGCGCTCAACGGTTTCGGTGCCATGACCGGCCAGCCGCTCTCGTTCCTGATCGAGGCCGAGCGGCGCAGCATGGCGCTCGGCTCCGAGGAGGCCCGGGCGCTCTCGGAGCGCCTGCGGGTGGCGGCCGCCGCCGCGGTGGCCGCGGCCCTCGTGCTGCTGGCGATCCTCTACCGCGGCGTCACCCGGCCGACCCTGGCCCGCATCGAGGAGGTCCGCCGCGCCGCGAGCGCCATCGGCCACGGCGCCCTGGACACGCGCCTCTCCGTCGCCACGCGGGACGAGCTCGGCCTGCTCATGACCAACGTCAACCGCATGGCCGCCCGCCTCGCCCGGCGGGAATCGCGGGTCGCGGCCGACCGGGCGGCGCTGGAGGACACCGTGGCGGCCCGCACCGCCGATCTGCGCGCCGCCAACGCCCGGCTCGAGGCCGTCGATCAGTCCCGCCGCCGCTTCTTCGCCGATGTCAGCCACGAACTGCGCACGCCACTGACGGTGATCCTGGGCGAGTGCGACCTCGCCCTGCGCGGTGCGTCCCGGGGCACCGATCCGGGACCGGTCTTCGCGACGATCAAGAAGCGGGCGCAGCGCCTCAAGCTGCGCGTCGAGGACCTGCTGCGCGTCGCGCGCTCGGAATCCGGCGAGATCGCGTTCGACAAGCGCCGCCTGGGGCTCGCCCAGGTCCTGGCGGAGGCCGTGGACAACATGAGCTCCGAGGCGGCGCGGCGCCGGGTGGGCCTCACCCTCCATCCCGGCACCCGCGACGTCGAGAGCCTCGCCGACCGCGAGTGGATGCGCCAGACGGTCGAGAGCCTCGTCGACAACGCGCTCCGCCACGCCGCCGGTCTCACCCGGGTCGAGGTCGCCCTGGCGGCAGGGCCCGGGCCGGTCGGACGGATCACCATCACGGATGACGGACCGGGCTTCGGCGCGTCGGAGGACGCGCTGTTCGAGCGCTTCAAGCGCGGCTCGGGCGCCGGGCCGGACGAGACCGGGTTCGGCATCGGGCTCGCGCTCGCGCGGTGGATCGTGGAGCAGCACGGCGGCACGATCCGGCTCGGCCCCGGGCCGGACGGGCGCGGGGCCCGGGTCACCCTGGACATCCCGGCCTGCGATCCGGCATGGGAGACGGGCCCGGTCGACGGCGCTGCCGTTGGCGCCCAAGTGGGCGCCCAACTGGGCGCGCAGGTGAAGGAGTCGGCCGCATGACGCGGATCCTGATCGTCGAGGACGATATCGACATCCGCGGCCTCCTCGCCCGGGGTCTCGAGGCCGAGGGATTCGAGGTCGGGACGGCGGCCTGCGTCGACGAGGCCCTGAAGGCGGCCCACGACCCGGCCCCCGGCGCGGTGCTGCTCGACATCAACCTCCCGGACGGTTCGGGCCACGACGTCTGCCGGTCCCTGCGCGAGGGTGGCTTCCCGGGCGCGATCCTGTTCCTCTCGGCCCGCGACGAGATCCGCGACCGGGCCGAGGGCCTGGCGCTCGGCGCCGACGACTACATCATCAAGCCCTTCGAGTTCGACGAGCTGGTCGCGCGCCTGCGGACCCACCTGATGCGCCGCGAGCAGGCGGAGGCGCCGCGCTCGCGCATCACCGCCGGCAAGCTGATGCTCGACCTCGAGACCCGGCAGGCGAGCTGCGGCGAGGCGAGCGCCCGCCTCACGCCCCGCGAGGCCGACCTGCTGGCCATGCTGATGGAGAATATCGGCAAGCCGGTCTCGCGCGCCGACATCTTCGACCGGCTGTGGGCGAGCCAGGGCGGGCTCTCCCTCAACGTGGTCGACGTCTATATCGGCTACCTGCGCTCCAAGATGGCCGATTTCGTGCGCTACGGCGGGCCCGGCCTCGTCACCGTGCGGGGTAAAGGATTCATGCTGGAACTGCGCGGTCCCGACTTCCGCCAGTAGGCCCCTGTACTTTAGTCGCAGGCCCGCCCATTTCGTGATGGTTTCCGGACGCTTAGGAAGTCTCTCACGAAAAATTTGGGAGGATCCGGCAACTTAGTGCTTGAAGCCCGCGCGTGAATCGTCGATACCTCTCCGGCGCCGGAAATGAGAGCGCCATCAGTGTCTTAGGGTCCTCTTAGGAACCGCGTGACACTCGGTGTAGATGTTGCCTGAGGAGAAACACCATGAAGTGGGCTGCCCCGATCGTGTCCGAGATCTGCGTCGGTATGGAAGTGACGAGCTACGAGTCGGCCGAGATCGACACCTTCAACTGAGTTTCACGGGCCGGGGATCTCGGGAGCCGCACCATGCGCGTCGTGATCCTCGGTTCCGCGGCCGGCGGCGGCCTTCCCCAGTGGAATTGCCGCTGCCCCATCTGCACGCTGGCGCGGTCCGAGCCGGACCGGGTGCGGCCCCGGACCCAGTCGAGCATCGCGGTCTCCGCGGACGGGTCGGATTGGCTGCTGATCAACGCCTCGCCGGACATCCGGCAACAGCTCTTCGACAATGCGCAGATGCATCCGCGCGAGGGTCTGCGCCACTCGCCGATCCGCGCCGTGCTCCTGACCAACGGCGACGTCGACCATGTCGCGGGCCTCCTGACCCTGCGCGAAGGTCAGCCCTACACGCTCTACGGCACGCGCGGGATCCTCGATTCGGTCAACGCCAATCGCGTCTTCGACGTGATGGCCGAGGGCGTCGTCGCCCGTCAGCCGATCGGCATGGACCAACGCTTCGAGCCCCTCCCCGGCCTAGCAATCACCCTCTTCCCGGTTCCCGGCAAGGTGCCGCTCTGGCTGGAGGACGAGACCATGCAGATCGGCGCCGAGACCGAGACCACGGTCGGCGCCCTGATCGAGGCCGATGGCCGGCGCCTCGCCTACATTCCCGGATGTGCCCGGGTGACGGACGGTCTGCGCGCGCGGATCGCCGGCGTGGACGCGCTGCTCTTCGACGGGACCGTCCTGCACGACGACGACATGATCCGGGCCGGCGTCGGCACCAAGACCGGCTGGCGCATGGGCCACGTGCCGATGCGCGGCGAGAACGGCTCGATCGAGGCCCTGGCTTCGGTCGAGATCGGGCGCCGCGTCTTCGTGCACATCAACAACACGAACCCGGTCCTGGTCGAGGGCTCGCCGGAGCGGGCCGATGTCGAGGCGGCCGGCTGGACCGTGGCGCATGACGGGCTGGGTCTGACGCTCTAGCACGCCGCGCCGACGGCCTGCCGGATCGCGGCGCCGCGGCCGAATGCGCGACCGACGGTCGCCGTGGACGGTTGGGCGCCCGGGGGGACGGCACTATATCGTGGCTGAGCCCGGACAGTCGCCCCGCGCACGAGGGCGGGATCGGAACACAGGAAACGCGACCTGAGGACGGACGCCGGACACGCCATGAACGCCATTTTCCCGACCCCCGATGCCGCCGACAGCCAGCGTCTCCTGAGTCCCGAGGAACTGGAAGCGGCTCTGCGCGACATCGGCGCGCGCCGCTACCACAACCTGCACCCATTCCACCGGCTGCTGCACGACGGCAAGCTGTCGAAGGACCAGGTCCGGGCCTGGGCGCTGAATCGCTACTACTACCAGGCGATGATTCCTGTGAAGGACGCCGCCGTGCTGGCGCGGATGACCGACGCGTCGCTGCGGCGGATCTGGCGCCAGCGGATCGTCGACCACGACGGCGACCACGAGGGTGACGGCGGCATCGAGCGCTGGCTCAAGCTGGCCGAGGGCGTCGGCTTCGACCGCGACTACGTGCTGTCGACCCGCGGCATCCTGTCGGCCACGAAGTTCTCGGTCGAGGCTTACGTCCACTTCGTTTCCGAGCGGACGCTCCTGGAGGCGATCGCCTCGTCGCTGACCGAGATGTTCTCGCCGACGATCATCTCCGAGCGCGTTGCCGGGATGCTGAAGAACTACGACTTCATCACCAAGGATACGCTGGCCTATTTCGACAAGCGCCTGACTCAGGCGCCGCGGGACGCGGACTTCGCCCTGGACTACGTCAAGCAACACGCCACGACGCCGGAGCTGCAGCGGCAGGCGATGGCGGCGCTGACGTTCAAGTGCACCGTGCTGTGGACGCAGCTCGACGCCCTGTACTTCGCCTACGTGGCCCCCGGCATGGTCCCGCCGGACGCGTGGCAGCCCGGCGAGGGTCTGGTGGCCGGG
The DNA here is from genome assembly GCF_900110155.1 of Methylobacterium sp. UNC300MFChir4.1. Taxonomy (NCBI): domain Bacteria; kingdom Pseudomonadati; phylum Pseudomonadota; class Alphaproteobacteria; order Hyphomicrobiales; family Methylobacteriaceae; genus Methylobacterium; species Methylobacterium sp. UNC300MFChir4.1. The sequence continues at coordinate 18,016 of NZ_FOCS01000019.1, forward strand.
GCGTCTCAGGCCAAGCCGGGAGCGGCTGGCGGGAAGATGGCGGCCGGCGACCGACCGCGGCTGCCGCGCGGCGTCCGGCTGCGCAACGACGAGACCCGCGGCAAGTGGGTCCTGCTCGCCCCCGAGCGCACCTTCGACCTCGACGACAACGCCGTGGCGGTCCTGAAGCTCGTGGACGGCGCGCGGAGCGTCGCCGACATCGCGGACGAGCTGGGCAAGACCTACGCGGCTGATCCCCGCGCCATCGAGGCCGACATCCTGGTGATGCTCGACGGCCTCGCGGAGAAACGGGTTCTCGAGCGATGAACGCGCTGACGCCGAACCGCCCCGACGCGCCGGCCCCGGTCGGTCTGCTCGCCGAGCTGACCCATCGCTGCCCGCTGCGCTGCCCGTACTGCTCGAACCCGCTGGAGCTCGACCGCCGGTCGGGCGAGCTCGACACGCAGACGTGGCAGCGCGTGCTCGGGGAGGCGGCGGCGCTCGGCGTCCTGCACGTGCACCTGTCCGGCGGCGAGCCGACGGCGCGCAACGACATCGTCGAGATCACCAAGACCTGCGCCGATCTCGGCCTGTACTCGAACCTGATCACATCCGGCGTCGGCGGGGCGCTGGGCAAGCTGCAGGCGCTCTACGACGTCGGGCTCGACCACGTGCAGCTGTCGGTGCAGGGCGTCGACGCGCAGAACGCCGAGAAGATCGGCGGCCTGAAGAACGCGCAGCCGCAGAAGTTCGAGTTCGCTGCCAAGGTGGTCGAGCTCGGCCTGCCCCTCACGCTGAATTCGGTGATCCACCGCGGCAACATCCACGAGGTGGCGGGCTTCATCGATCTCGCGGTGAAGATGGGCGCCAAGCGGCTCGAGGTGGCGCACACGCAGTATTACGGCTGGGCCTACGTCAACCGCGCGGCCCTGATGCCCGACAAGGCGCAGGTGGACGAATCGATCCGGATCGTCGAGGCGGCCCGTGAGCGCCTGAAGGGCCAGCTCGTCATCGACCTCGTCGTGCCCGACTATTACGCGAAGTACCCGAAGGCCTGCGCGGGCGGCTGGGGCCGCAAGCTGATGAACGTCACGCCCCAGGGCAAGGTCCTGCCCTGCCACGCCGCCGAGACGATCCCGGGGCTGGAGTTCTGGAACGTCAACGACCGCTCGCTCGGCGAGATCTGGCGCGACTCGCCGGCCTTCACGGCCTATCGCGGCACCGACTGGATGAAGGAGCCCTGCCGCTCCTGCGACCGGCGCGAGAAGGACTGGGGCGGCTGCCGCTGCCAGGCGCTCGCGCTCGCCGGCGACGCGGCCGCCACGGATCCGGCCTGCTCGCTCTCGCCGCTCCACGCCAAGGTGCGGGCGCTGGCCACCGAGGAGGCGGCCGAGAACCCGCCCGACTACGTCTACCGGACGATCGGCAGCAACGTCCGGTCGCCGCTCAAGGAGGAAGTGAACTCGTGAGAAGTCTTGTCGTGAGGGTCCTCGCCGCGACGTCGGTCGCGCTGGCTCTGGCCGCGCTGCCGGCCCTCGCCGAGGACGCGCCGAAGCCCGCCACCGTCACCCCGGCGAACGCCGCCGCCCCGCCCTCCGCGGCGGATCTGCTGTTCGACCAGCCGCACATGAAGAACACGGCCGCGGGCTCGACGCTGACCTACGATTACCTGCGCCGCTCGGGGATCTCGAAGGGGCCGTTCGGGGCGCCGCTCGAGGACACGATCCAGCTCAAGGTGGCGCCCGGGAAGACCGCCGAGGGTCGCGATATCAGCGTCGTGATGTTCTCCGGGCTGAACCGGATGCCGGCCGGCCCGTTCGAGGACATGGCGGGCAACCCGGTCGTCTCGCTCTTCCTCGAGAACCATCTCCGGGCCGTCGCGAAGGTGCTGGAGGCGAACCCGCGCTACCTCAAGCTCGCGATCCGCAAGGGCCTGCGCGAGAAGGCGACCGTCACGCCGACCAAGGTGGATATCGGCGGCCGCGAGGTCGACGGCTGGCGCGTGGTCACGAAGCCGTTCGCGGGCGACTCGATGGCGCAGCGCATGCGCGGCATGGACGACATGACCTATACCTTCGTGACCGCGCCCTCGGTCCCGGGCGAGATCGTCTCGATCGAGGCGTCGTCGAAGAGCCCCGACGGCGGCGAACTGCTTGAGGAGAAGCTGAGCTATGATCAGAAGGCTGGCTGAACGGGGCGCGCTGGCCGCCCTCGCCCTCACGCTGTCGGGCCTGACCGGCTGGGCCGCCGAGGAGAACGATTACCCGACCGACGCGCGGGTCGACTACGTGTTCGGCTGCATGGCCGCCAACGGCCAGACCCGCGAGAGCCTGCAGAAATGCTCGTGCTCGCTGGACCAGCTCGCCGCGATCCTCCCCTACGACAAGTACGTTCAGGCGAGCACGGTGCTCTCGATGCGGCAGGGCATCGGCAACCGGGCGAACGAGTTCAAGTCGACCAAGATCTTCGACGACAAGGTCGCGGAGCTGCGCCGCGCCCAGGCCGAGGCCGAGATCCGCTGCTACCACGGCTGACGGGCAGGTCTGAGCCGCACGGCGAGGCCGGCGTTGCGCCGGCCTCCCGATTCGCGCACACCGGCTCCCGAACCGCGCTCGTGAACGGGACCCGCCTGTGACCCCCTCATCCCGCCTGTCCGACCTGCTGCCGGCGCTCGGCGGCCGCACGCTGGTCATGGGCATCCTCAACGTCACGCCCGATTCCTTCTCCGACGGCGGGCTGTTCGCCGGGGAGGCCGAGGCCGTGGCCCAGGCCGAGCGGCTGGTCGCCGAGGGGGCGGCGATCCTCGACGTCGGCGGGGAATCGACGCGGCCCGGCCACGTTCCGGTCCCCGCCGAGGAGGAGCAGGCGCGCGTCGTGCCGGTCGTCCGGGCCGTGGCGCCGCGGCTGCCGGTGCCGATCTCGATCGACACCTACAAGGCCTCGACGGCGCGCGCCGCGCTCGAGGCCGGCGCGCGGATCGTGAACGACGTCTGGGGCCTCCAGCGCGAGCCCGACATCGCCAACGTCGCGGCCGCCCACGGCGCGCCGGTCATCATCATGCACAACCGCGAGACGATCGAGCCGGAGCTCGACATCGTCGCCGACATGCTGGCCTTCTTCGAGCGGTCCCTCGCGATCGCCCACCGGGCGGGCCTCGCGGATTCCGAGATCGTGCTCGACCCGGGGGTCGGGTTCGGCAAGACCTGGAACCAGCATCTCGAGGCGCTGCGGCGGCTGCCCGAGATCCGCGCCCTCGGCTTTCCGGTCCTCGTCGGCGTCTCGCGCAAGTCGCTCCTCGGACGCCTGCACGACCGCGAGACCCGTCCGGCGGACCGCCTGCACGGGTCCCTCGCCGCCCACGCCGTCGCGGCGACCCTCGGGGCCGACATCGTGCGCGTGCACGACGTGGCCGCGCATATCGACGCGATGCGCGTCGTCGACGCCGTGATGCGGCCGGAGGCGCGCTGAGCATGGCGGGCGACCTGATCCGCGTCACCCGGATCGCCGTGTTCGGCCGGCACGGCGTGCTGGCCGAGGAGGCGGTGCTCGGTCAGCGCTTCTACATCTCCCTGGAAGCGGAACTCGATCTCGGCCCGGCGGGCCGCTCCGACGACGTGGCCGGCACGGTGAGCTACGCGGATCTCACGGCGGTGGCGGTGGCGATCGCCACCGAGCGCCGGTTCAACCTGATCGAGGCCCTGGCCGAGACGGTCGCCGCGGAGATCCTCTCGCGCTTCGCGCAGGTCGACGCCATCACCGTTCAGGTCGACAAGCCGAGCGCGCCCGTCCCCGCCATCCTGGACAGCGTCGGCGTGGCGATCACGCGCCGCCGCGGGGCCGGTCGATGAGGGCGTATCTCGGCATTGGCAGCAATGTCGGCGACATGGCCGCGATGCTCGACCGCGCGGTCACCGGTCTCGCCGCGATCCCGGGCATCGACGTCGTGGCGCGCTCGGCCGACTACCGGACCCCGCCCTGGGGCAAGACCGATCAGCCGTGGTTCCTGAACGGGGCCGTGGCGGTCGAGACCGACCTCGATCCGCACGGGCTGCTCGACGCCTGCCTGCGGGTGGAGCACGACCTCGGCCGGATCCGCGATGAGCGCTGGGGGCCCCGTGTGATCGACATCGACGTCCTGGCCTATGAGGGCGCCAGCATCGACGACGCGCGCCTTGTCCTGCCGCATCGCTACGTGCGCGAGCGGGCCTTCGTGCTCGTCCCGCTGGCGGAGATCGCGCCCGACCTCGTCATCGGCGGCGAGCGCGTGGTGGACGCCCTGGCGAAGCTCGACTCGACCGGTATCGCGCGCGCCTGATGGCGGCGCGCGCCGCGGCGCTGCGCGTCAGCGCTCGCCGGGGGCGACGAGCTTGTTCTCTTCCTCGTCGAGGAGCGGCACGTCGTAGTCGCGCAGGACCTTGTCGATGTCGGCCTTGCGCTTGCGCAGGATGGTGTTCAGCGAGCGCTTCCAGTCGTTCTCGCCGATCCGGACACCCATGGCGATCCGGTACGCCATCGGTGGACGCTCCGGCTCCTTCAGCAGTGGCACGACGCTCATGGGCGTGCCGGACTGCTTGGCGAGCCAGCCCGCCGCCGGGCCCCAGAGGACGGCCGCGTCGATCTCCTTCGCGGCCAGGGCCGCGACGATCTCGGCAGCGACCGTCTGGTGCTTGCGGGACGGGTCGAGCTGGTAGGGCGCGTAGGCCTTCATGGCCGAGACGAGGCCCAGTTCGCCCATCCGGTTGACCGGCGGCGTCCCGGCGATCACGCCGATGCTCTTGCCCTTCAGCCGCGGGTCGTCGAGAGCCGTCACACCGTCGAGTTCGCCCGCACGGGTGACCAGCGTGTAGGCCGATCGATAATAGGGATTGGTGGTCTGGACGAGGTCGCTGCCGAAGGCCTGGCCCATGATGACGTCGCAGAGGCCGGTTCCGAGCGTGTTGCGCACGAAGCCCGGACCCTGCGTCAGCCAGTAGTAGCGGACCTTGATCTTCAACTCGTCGGCGATGATCGCCGCGATCTTGTTCTCGAAGCCGTCCTCCTTGCGTTCGGAGAACGGCATGTTGCCCGGATCACCGCAGACGCGCAGCACGTCGGTGGTGACGGTATCCGGCAGATGCTGGGCGAGGGCGCCCTGCGCCCCGAAGACGGTCAGGGCGCAGAGAACGGCGATCCGGGCAGGAGACGACATCAGCCGCCCATGCATTCCTTCTCCGCCTTCTTGGCGGTCTCGGGCTTGCCCTCGTGCTCGGAGGGACGGATACGCCCGATCGCGCCGGAAGCGCGCGCCTTGAGATAGACGTAGAGGTCGTCCGAGTAGCACATGACGTTCTTGTTGTCGCCGAAGGCCGGCATGACCTTCTGCTCGGCGGCGTTCACTTCCTGCTTGCCGCCCGCCAGGATGCCGATGAACTCCTCGTAGGAGAGGTGCTTCAGCGAGTCCTTGAGGGCCGGCGCGTAGGTCGAGCCCATGCCGTCCGGGCCGTGGCAGACGTGGCACTCGGCGTGATAGCGGCGGTAGCCCGAGTAGGTGTACCAGTCGAGCATCTTGCCGTCCTGGGTCACGTGGAACGTCGGGTGGCCCTCGGCGTCGAAGTACTTGCCGTCGTCGACCTTCACGGCCGCGTCCTTCTTCAGGAGCTTGTCATCCTGCTCGGCGGTCTTGTCGTTCGCGTTCAGCGAATTCGCCAGCTTGGGGTCGGCGGGCTTGGCATCCTCAGCATGTACGGCAACCGTCGAGACGGTCGCTAGGGCGAGGGCGGCGATAACCGGCCGCGTTACGATCTTGCTGAGGTTGAGCAACGCATGTGTCTCCCTTGATCGAGGCTCTTGGTCTCCCTCCGAGACGCAGCCTCTTGCGAGAAAGTCTAATCACAAGGATGCCGGCGCGGGAACCCGCGCCGGCACCATTTTTCACTTCAAACCCTGCGGCCGATTAGTTCGGCAGGGCGAAGACCGTCAGCTGACCGCCGAGGTTGGTGTACTGCGACAGAGCCGCGTAGCCACCCACCGCGCCGAGGCCGGCGTTCGGGTCGGTCAGGCCGGCCGCGAGGCCGATGCCGGCCCAGCCGCCGACGCCCGAGAGGACGCCCACGTACTGCTTGCCCTTGTGCTGGTAGGTCATCACGTTGCCGATGATGCCCGACGGGGTCTTGAACTTGAACAGCTCCTTGCCGGTCTTGTCGTCGACCGCCTTCAGGTAGCCCTCAAGCGTGCCGTAGAACACGACGTCGCCAGCGGTGGCCAGAGCACCGGACCACACCGAGAACTGCTCGGGGTTCGTCCACTTGATCTTGCCGTTGACGCCGTCCCACGCGATGAAGTTGCCCATGCCGCCGTGCGAGTTCGGGGCCGGGTACATCGAGAGGGTCGCACCGACGTAGGGCTGGCCCGGGGTGTAGGTCACCCGGAACGGCTCGTAGTCCATGCAGACGTGGTTGGTGGGCACGTAGAACAGGTTGGTCTTCGGCGAGAAGGCCGCAGGCTGCTGATCCTTGGTGCCCAGCGCCGCCGGGCAGATGCCCTTGGAGTTGGTGTCCTCACCGTTCTGCTCGGTCGAGTACTTCGACACGACCAGCGGCCGGCCGTAGTTCTTCGAGCCCTTGTCCATGTCGACCTTGGTCGCCCAGTTGACGGCCGGGTCGAACTTCTCGGCGACGAGGAGGGTGCCGTCCGCGCGGTTCAGCGTGTAGCCGAAGCCGTTACGGTCGAAGTGGGTCAGGAGCGGCTGCTCCTTGCCGTCGATCTTCTGATCCGTGAGGATCATCTCGTTGATGCCGTCGTAGTCCCACTCGTCGTGGGGGGTCATCTGGTAGACCCACTTGGCCATGCCGGTGTCCGGGTTACGCGCCCAGATGGTCATGGACCACTTGTTGTCGCCCGGACGCTGCTTGGGGTTCCAGGTCGAGGGGTTGCCCGAGCCGTAGTACATCAGGTCGAGCTTGGGATCGTACGAGAACCAGCCCCAGGTGCAGCCGCCGCCGGTCTTCCACTGATCGCCTTCCCAGGTCTTCAGCGAGGAGTCCTTGCCGATCGGCTTGCCGAGCGAGGTGGTCTTCTCCGGGTCGACGATCAGCTGATCGTCCGGGCCCTCGGAGTAGCCGCGCCACACCTTCTTGCCGGTCTTCAGGTCGTAGGCGGTGACGTGGCACTGCACGCCGAACTCGCCGCCCGAGATGCCGACGATGACCTTGTCCTTGACCGGCAGAACCGTCGCGGTGTTGGTCTCGCCCTTCTTCGGGTCGCCGTTCACGACCGACCAGTTGACCTTGCCGGTCTTGGCGTCGAGCGACACGAGGGTGGTGTCGGCCTGGTGCAGGAGGATGGCGCCGTCGGCGTAGGCCAGACCACGGTTGACCGTGTCACAGCACATGACCGGGATCACGGACGGATCCTGCTTCGGCTCGTACTTCCAGACGATCTTCGCGTCGTGGTCGAGGTCGAGGGCGTACACGATGTTCGGGAACGGCGTGTGCACGTACATCATGTTGCCGACGACGAGCGGCGAGCCCTCGTGGCCGCGCAGCACGCCGGTCGAGAACGTCCAGGCGACCTGCAGGTCCTTGACGTTCTTGGCGTTGATCTGGTCGAGCTTCGAGTAGCGCGTATTCGCGTAGTCTACCGTCTGAAGAACCTGTTCCGCCGGGTTGGCGATGCCCTTCATGACGCTTTCATTGGCCAGCGCCGGCGCGGCGACGGCCGCGACACCTGCGCCGAGCGCAAGGAGATGTACCGCTCTCATGGGTTCCTCCGACAAGTCTTGAGAGTTCTCACGGCGCGCGAAGAGAGTGGCGTCGCTCGGACTCCGACCTGACTGTTTGCGACAGGGATGGACGCCTCGGTAGCGGGCATAGTGGACTTCGAGGAGATCTACTGATCCCCTAGCCAGGAGCCGCCATCCCTGAGGCGTCTCCCTCGAAACCGAGGCTTGCCCGGACCTTAAGAGATTTTTGAGCGCCGTCAACTCGCTGTTCGACGCCTGTGGGCACACGGTGAAAGCTTCTTTTCGGGTGACATAGGCACGACGGATGTCATGCGTTTGCGAAAAGAAATGTTGCGACGCACAAGAGATGCTGCCTGCTCTGGCCTCGGTCTCACGGGGTTGTGTCCGTGTCCCATGCAGACCTTGCAAACAGGCGAGCTTTGCTGCGCTTAAGCATGCGTCCCCTGCGCGGTGGGCGGGATTTAGGCGCACCCGGGCGTGCGGCCGATGTGGGTCGCCGGACTGCAGTGCAAGACGCTTCGGCGGCTATCAGTTGCCGAATTTTCCCGAAAGCCCGCTGTGCGCCCAGTCGCCGCATCCCGTTTTTCCGCGGATCCCGGGCTGATCGGTGGGGTTCGCGCGCGACAAATTGCCGAATCATCCCGCTTCTGAGAATCGGGATGGGTCGCGCGCGCGGACCAGGAGGTCTCTTTCAGGATCTGCGGAACGGCTCTTGCCGGCGTCAGACCGCGCCGACCGGCCCGGTGCTCTCGAACTCCGCAGTGTCGCCGATCAGGTCGGTCACGGAGATGTTGAGACGACGGCCGTTGGACAGGCGGAGCTGGGCATCGGGCTCGAGCCAGACCGGTCGCAGGCCCGCATAGCTGCCGTACAGATTGCCGTAGGCGACGACACCGCCTTCGCGCCTCTCGACCACAACCCGGTAGCGGACGCGGACGGCCTCACACCCTTCGGCCGACACGAGACCGCGCCCGGTCAGCGTCTTGAGGATCTCGTTCGGCTCGAACATACGCGGGACGCAGGGGCGGGATTAAGCGGCAACCGAATTGCCATTTAATCCCGGACCCGCGGCAAGTCACGCCCGCCAGTGCGGATTGTGCGGTCAGTGCCGCTGCAACGTCATCGGTCCGGGTCGGCGCCGCCGCCGACAGGTTCGGCTTCCAGGGGACGGACCACGATGCGACCGGACTCGACCGAGAGGGCCAGCCGTCCCTGCTTCAGCGCCAGCGCCTTCTCGCCGAACAGCGTCCGGCGCCAGCCCTGCAGCGCCGGGACCTCGGCGTCGTCGTCGTCGGCGACCGCTTCCAGATCGTCGACCGTGGCGATGATCTTCGGCGCCACGCCCTCGGCCTCGCAGACCGCCTTCAGCAGGACCTTCAGGAGCTCGACGATCGCGCCGTTGCCGCCGCTCCGCCGCACGCGCTCGGGCATCCGGACGGCGCTCGTGTCGCGGGCGAGACCGCGCTCCACGGCGGCGACGATGTCAGCCCCGGTCCGGGAGCGCTCGAAGCCCGCCGGGATCGTCCGCAGCCGCCCGAGCGCCTCCGCGCTCCGCGGCGCCGCCGAGGCGATATCGATGACCGCCTCGTCCTTCAGGACGCGCCCGCGCGGCACGTTGCGCGTCTGCGCCTCGCTCTCGCGCCAGGCCGCGACCTCCATCAGCACGGCGATCTCCCGCGGCTTGCGCATGCGGCCGGAGAGGCGGCGCCACGCCTGCGCGGGATCGGCGCGGTAGGTCTCGGGAGACGTCAGCACCGCCATCTCCTCGTCGAGCCACGCGCCGCGGTCGGTCCGCAGCAGCTCGGCGACGAGGACTTCGTAGATCTTCACCAAGTGGGTGACGTCGGACAGCGCGTAGGTCAGCTGCGCCTCCGAGAGCGGGCGCCGCGACCAGTCGGTGAAGCGGGAGGACTTGTCGATCTTGGCCTTCGCGACGTCGTTGACGAGCTGCTCGTACGAGACGGAATCGCCGTAGCCGCAGACCATGGCGGCGACCTGCGTGTCGAAGAACGGGTGCGGCAGGATCCCGCCGATCAGCCAGATGATCTCCAGGTCCTGGCGGGCGGAGTGGAACACCTTGACGGTGCCCTCATCGGCCATGAGGGCGATGAACGGCCCGAGGTCGATCCCCGGCGCCAGCGGATCCACCAGGACGCCGGTCCCGTCCGGTGCCGCCATCTGGATCAGGCACAGTTTCGGATAATACGTCGTCTCGCGCATGAACTCCGTGTCGACGGTCACGAAGGGCTGCTCGGCGAGACGTGTGCAGATCTGGCGCAGCGCGTCAGTGGTGGTGATCAGGTCCATGCACCGGCTATACGCAACCGCGGCCGACATGGGGAGACGCGGCTTCGCAGGTCCCCATCTTTCACGCGTTCACGCGCGGCCCGATGACCGCGATCACGCCACGGCCGCGACCGCCGCCTTCCGGCGCGCCCGCGCCTGCCGGCGGATCCGCAGCGCGTCGGCCCGACGCTGCGCCTCGGCGCGCGCGAGCAGGCGGTCGAGGATGCCGGTCTCGATCCGCTCGCCGGTGGCCCCGTCGACGAGGCGGCGGATCCGGTCGACCCGGAACCCGCGATAGCCGCCGCGCCGGGCATCGATGCCGCCGAGCAGCGTCCGCCCCGGCCCGAGCCTGAGCTCGCGGGCGTCGAGGGAGCGGTTGCTCCAGGCCCCGGCCGCGTCCTCGTAGACGAGGTCGAAACGGCCCTCGAGGGGCAGCGTCCGCCACCCGGCCGCGGTGCGTTCGGGCGCCGCCTTCGCGGGGCGCTCCAGATCGAAAAAGAGGTTGTCGTTCATGGAGATGATATGGGGATTCGGGGTCTTCTGCGGTAGGCCGGCGGGCGAGTCGCGCGCGGCTTTCGGCGCCGTTCTGCGCGCCCCGCGCTTGACTTGGGGGGCCTCGCGTGAATGGTGCCGGCCTTCCCACAGAAGAAGCCCGTCATGCACCGTTACCGTTCCCACACCTGCGGGGCGCTCCGCCCGTCCGATGTCGGGCAGAGTGTCCGCCTCTCCGGCTGGTGCCACCGCATCCGCGACCACGGGGGCGTGCTGTTCGTCGATCTGCGGGACCATTACGGCCTGACCCAGTGCGTGATCGATTCCGACTCCCCGGCCTTCAAGGCCGCCGAGGCCGTGCGCTCGGAATGGGTCGTGCGGATCGACGGGCGCGTGCGCACGCGCCCGGCCGGCACCGAGAATGCCGAGCTGCCGACCGGCGCGGTCGAGGTCTACATCGACGACCTCGAGGTGCTGGGTCCGGCGGGCGAGCTGCCGCTGCCGGTCTTCGGCGACCTCGAGTACCCGGAGGAGACGCGGCTCCGGTACCGCTTCCTCGACCTGCGCCGGGAGAAGCTCCACGCCAACATCATGAAGCGCGGCGCGATCATCGACTCGCTCCGCCGCCGGATGCGGGACGGCGGCTTCTTCGAGTTCCAGACCCCGATCCTGACAGCCTCCTCGCCCGAGGGCGCCCGCGACTACCTCGTGCCGTCGCGCGTCCATCCCGGCAAGTTCTACGCGCTCCCGCAGGCGCCGCAGCAGTTCAAGCAGCTGACGATGATCGCGGGCTTCGACCGCTACTTCCAGATCGCCCCGTGCTTCCGCGACGAGGATGCCCGCGCCGACCGCTCGCCGGGCGAGTTCTACCAGCTCGACATCGAGATGAGCTTCGTCACCCAGGAGGACGTGTTCCAGGCGGTGGAGCCGGTGCTGCGCGGCGTGTTCGAGGAGTTCGCCGAGGGCAAGCGCGTCACCAAGGAATTCCCGCGGATCACCTACGCGGACTCGATGCTGAAATACGGCGTCGACAAGCCGGACCTGCGGAACCCGCTGATCATCGCCGACGTCTCCGACCTGTTCGCCCGCGAGGACGTGGCGTTCAAGGCGTTCAAGGGCGTGGTCGCCTCCGGCGGCGTCGTCCGGGCGATCCCGGCGACCGGCGCGGCGAGCCAGCCGCGCTCGTTCTTCGACAAGCTCAACGACTGGGCCCGCTCCGAGGGCGCGCCCGGCCTCGGCTACGTCGTGTTCGAGGAGGAGAACGGCGCGCTCACCGGCAAGGGGCCGATCGCCAAGTTCATCCCTTCCGAGGTTCAGGCCCTGATCGCCGAGCGCTCCGGCGCGAAGGCGGGCGACGCCGTGTTCTTCTCCGCAGGTCCGGAGGCCAAGGCGGCCGGGCTCGCCGGCAAGGCGCGCGTCCGGATCGGCGACGAGCTGGGCCTCTGCGACAAGGACCAGTACGCGTTCTGCTGGATCACCGACTTCCCGATGTACGAGTGGAGCGAGGAGGAGAAGCGGATCGACTTCTCCCACAACCCGTTCTCGATGCCGAACATCGACCGCGAGGAGTTCCTCGCGCTCGACCTCGACGCCCTCGCGAGCGAGGACGAGAACGGCGCGAACACCAAGCGGATCCTCGGGATCAAGGCGTTCCAGTACGACATCGTCTGCAACGGCGTGGAGCTGTCCTCGGGCGCGATCCGCAACCATCGTCCGGACGTGATGGAGAAGGCCTTCGCCATCGCGGGCTACGGGCACGAGGTGCTGGAGCAGAAGTTCGGCGGCATGCTCAACGCCCTGCGCATGGGCGCCCCGCCGCACGGCGGCATCGCGCCGGGCGTGGACCGCATCGTCATGCTCCTGTGCAACGAGCCGAACATCCGCGAGGTCGTGCTGTTCCCGATGAACCAGCGCGCCGAGGACCTGATGATGGGCGCGCCCTCCGAGGCGACCCCCAAGCAGCTGCGCGAGCTGCACATCCGCCTCAACCTGCCCGAGAAGAAGGCCTGAGGCGCCCATAGTCCCCCGCGGTGGCGAGCCTCGTCGCGATCGTCGTCGCCCACGACAGCGCCGACGTGCTGCCGGCCTGTCTCGCGGCGCTCGCCGGCGAGCACGTGCCGGCGATCGTCGTGGACAATGCCAGCCGGGACGCCTCCGCGTCGGTCGCGGAGGCGGCCGGCGCGCAGGTGATCCGCAACGCCCGCAACGAGGGCTACGGCCGCGCCAACAACCGGGGCGTCCGCGCGGCCGAGACGGCGGAGCACGTCCTCGTCGTCAACCCGGACGTCGTGCTGCGGCCGGGCACCGTGGACGCCCTGCTGGACGCGGCCCGCACCTGGCCGGATGCCGGGCTTATCGCCCCGCGCCTCGTCGAACCCGATGGGCGCTTCTTCTTCCAAGCGCGGTCCCTGCTCGCGCCCTACCTGACCAATCCCGCGGGCCGGCTCGCGCTGCCGCAGGGCGATGTCTGCGCGCCGTTTCTCTCCGGGGCCTGCCTGATGATGCCGCGCGCCCTGTTCCTCGATCTCGGCGGCTTCGACGAGAACATCTTCCTGTTCTACGAGGACGATGATCTGTGCCGGCGTGTGGCCGACAGCGGCCGCGCCCTGATCCACGTCCACCGCGCCGAGGCGCTGCACGGTCGCGGCCGATCGTCGGCGCCGGAGCCGGGACGGGTGTTCCGCGCGCGCTGGCATCAGGCGTGGTCGCGCGCCTATGTCAGCCGGAAGTACGGCCTCCCGGACCCGAGCCTCGCCGTCCTGGGCGCCAACCTGCCGAAGACGCTGCTGTCGGGTCTGGTCCTCCGGCGGGCCGGACTCGAGCGTTACGGCGGCTCGGCCGCGGGCGCCCTCGCCTTCCTGCGCGGCCGGACCGCGCTGGCCCGCGAGGGTCTGACCGGATGAGCGCGCCGACGATCGCGACCGCTCTGGCGCGCGGGCGCAACGGCTTCACCGGCCTGCGGCTGATGCTGGCTCTGGCCGTCGTGGTGTCCCACGCGTTCAGCGTCGCGACCGGCGCGGCCGGCGACGAGCCCCTCGCCCGGCTGACCGGCTACACGCTGGGCGAGCACGCGGTGAACGGATTCTTCGCGGTGTCGGGCTTCCTGGTCACCATGAGCTGCGACCGCCGCGGCCTCCGGGACTACGCCCTCGCCCGGACCCTGCGGATCCTCCCGGGACTCGTGGCGGCGACGCTCGTCGTCGCGCTCGGGCTCGGCGCGGCCCTGACCCGCCTGCCCGTCACCGAGTACTGGCGCGATCCCGCCCTGTGGTCGTTCATCCGCGGGACGCTGACGACCTTCAAGAGCAACGCCGCCCTGCCCGGCGTCTTCGAAGCGAATCCCTACCGGGCACCCCTCGGCACGGTCTGGACGCTCAAGTACGAGGTGCTGTGCTACCTCGGCGTCCTCGTCGCCGCCCTGTGCGGCCTGCTCCGGCGCCGGTGGTCGGCGCCCCTGATCGTGGCCGGCCTGACGCTCGCCCTGACGATCGCCTGCGGCCTCCGCGGTCCGGACCTGCCCAAGGGCGCCGAGACGGCGCTGCGCCTGCCGCTGATCTTCGCGGCCGGGGCGTGTCTCTACCTGTGGCGCGACCGCCTGCGTGTCTCGGCGGCGGCCCTCGCCTGCCTGGTCTTCGGCGCCTTCGTCCTCGCGCGGACGCCGGCCTACCCGGCCCTGCTATTCCTCGCCGAGGCCTACGGCGTGGTCTGGCTCGCCCTCGGCCCCCTCGCGCGCGGCCTTTTCGACCCTGCGGCCGACCTCTCCTACGGGATCTATCTCTACGGCTGGCCGGTCCAGCAGACCCTGCACGCCCTGTGGCCGGCCGCCTCCGGGCCCGCGCTGCTGGTGCCGGCCCTCGCCCTCACGCTGCCGGTCGCGGCGCTGTCCTGGTACGGGGTCGAGCGGCCGGCCCTGTCGCTGAAGGCGCGCGCGCTCGGGCGGCGGCGCCTCGGCACGATCGAGCCGGCCGGGCCGTGACCGCCGCAGGCCCGCTTCCGCCGCTCGCGGCGCTGGGTCTGGCGGCGCGGATGCTGGAGGCGGACGGCTTCGCGATCGTCGCCCGGAACGAGCGCGGCGACAGCCTCTACCTGCGGCGACCGGACTGCGCCTGGCACCTGCGCGTCTCGAACCACCGGCGCGCCGCCAAGCAGCGCGCCCGGCGCTCCGATATCCTCGCGAGCCTCGTCATCGACGGGCCGCGCTCCTCGGATCAGATCGGGAACCTCGTCCGCGAGGCCGTCCGGAACTTCGAGGCCGCCCTGGCGCGGGTGGTGGATCAGGCGTCCGCGGCGGGGTCGCGGAAGTAGGGCTCCACGGTACCCTTCAGCTTCACGGTCATCGGGTTGCCGGCCCGGTCGAGGGCCTTGCCGGCCGAGAGCCGGACCCAGCCCTCGCTCACGCAGTACTCCTCGACGTTCGTCTTCTCGACGCCCTTGAACCGGACACCGACCCCGCGCTCCAGCACCTTCTCGTCGTAGAACGGGCTGTTCGGGTTGGAAGCGAGGCGGTCGGGGGGCGTGTCGGTCATCGTCCGGATCTCGGATGGTCTTCGTATGGGGCCCCGCCGGTACGGGAATCCGCGCCCGCGCGCAACGCCGCGAGCAGGTCGGCGATCCGCCCGCTCTGGAGCAGCGGTACCAGCCGGGTCACCGCGTCGTGCGGGAGGTCCCACCACGCCGCCGCGACGAGTGCCTCCACGGTCGCCGCGTCGAAGCGGTGGCGCACGACCTTGGCCGGGTTGCCCGCCACCACGGCGTAGGCCGGCACGTCGCGGGTCACCACGGCGCGGGCCGCCACCACGGCCCCGTGCCCGACGGTCACCCCCGAGAGGATCATGCAGCCCGATCCGAGCCAGACATCGTGCCCGATCACCACGTCGCCCCGGGAGGCGTGGAAATCCTCCGGCGCCGCGGCCTCCGGGAACAGCCCGCGCATCGCCGCGAACGGATAAGTCGACGCCCAGTCGAGGCGGTGATCGCCGCCGAGCAGGATCTCGACCTTGTCGGCGATGGAACAATAGCGGCCGATCGTCAGCCGCCGCCCGCTCTCTGGGAAGCGGACTTTTGGACGCCCGTACGAATAAGCGCCTATGGAGAACCCGTGGGTCCTCGCCAGCTCGGCGAGGTGGATCCGGGTCTCGTTGTGCGGGTTGCGCCCCCTGCGCAGCCGGTGCAACAGACCGGTCATGACGCGGGCCCGCGCGATGCGCGACCGCGTCGTCCTCGGTGAAAAAGGTGAGCGGGAGCGTGGGCGATGGCCGATAACATGTCCGAGGACCTCAAGGCCGGGGCGCTCGTCTACCACCGCCTGCCCAAGCCCGGGAAGCTGGAGATCCAGGCGACCAAGCCGCTCGGCAACCAGCGCGACCTCGCCCTGGCCTACTCGCCCGGCGTCGCCGCGGCCTGCATGGCGATCCACGACGACCCGCAGCAGGCCGCCGAACTCACGGTGCGCCAGAATCTCGTGGCGGTGCTGTCCAACGGTACGGCCGTGCTCGGCCTCGGCGATATCGGCCCGCTCGCCTCGAAGCCCGTGATGGAGGGCAAGGCCGTCCTGTTCAAGAAGTTCGCCGGCATCGACGTCTTCGACATCGAGGTCGACCAGAAGGACGTGTCGAAGCTCGTCGACGTCGTCTGCGCCCTCGAGCCGACCTTCGGCGGCATCAACCTCGAGGACATCAAGGCGCCCGAGTGCTTCGAGGTCGAGGAGCAGTGCCGGGCTCGGATGAACATCCCGGTCTTCCACGACGACCAGCACGGCACCGCGATCATCGTGGCCGCCGCCGTCCTCAACGGCCTGGAACTCGCCGGCAAGAACCTGTCCGACGTCCGGATCGTCACGTCCGGCGCCGGCGCGGCGGCTCTGGCCTGCCTCAACCTCCTCGTGTCGCTCGGGGCGACCCGCGAGAACATCACGGTCACCGACATCAAGGGCGTCGTCTACAAGGGCCGCGCCGAGCTGATGGACCGGTGGAAGGACGTCTACGCCCAGGAGACCGACAAGCGGACGCTCGCCGAGGTGATCCCGGGGGCGGACGTGTTCATCGGCCTGTCGGCCGGCGGCGTGCTCAAGCCCGAGTACCTGAAGGAGATGGCCGAGAAGCCGCTGATCATGGCGCTCGCCAACCCCTACCCGGAGATCATGCCGGATCTGGCCGAGAAGGAGCGGCCGGACGCCATGATCTGCACCGGCCGGTCGGACTTCCCGAACCAGGTCAACAACGTCCTGTGCTTCCCCTACATCTTCCGCGGGGCGCTCGATGTCGGCGCCCACAAGATCAACGAGGAGATGAAGAAGGCCGCCGTCAAGGCGATCGCGGGCCTGGCCCACGAGACCACCTCGGACGTGGTCGCCCGCGCCTACGGCGGTGAGGCCCGGCCGTTCGGACCGAAATCCCTGATCCCGAGCCCGTTCGACCCGCGCCTGATCCTGCGCATCGCCCCGGCGGTGGCCAAGGCCGCGATGGATTCCGGCGTCGCCGGCCGGCCGCTCCCGGACCTCGACGCCTATGTCGAGAGCCTCGACCGGTTCGTGCACCGGTCCGGCCTGATCATGAAGCCGCTGTTCTCGAAGGCGAAGGCCGAGCCCAAGCGCGTGATCTACGCCGAGGGCGAGGACGAGCGCGTGCTCCGCGCCGTCCAGGCGATCGTCGAGGACAAGGTCGCCCTGCCGATCCTGGTCGGCCGGCCGCGGGTGGTCGAGACCCGCCTGAAGCGCTTCGGCCTGTCGATGGTGCACGGCCGCGACTTCGAGCTGATCGATCCCGAGGACGATCCCCGCTACCGCGCCTACGTCCAGACCTACCTGGAAGTCGCCGGTCGCCGCGGCATCACGCCGGACGCGGCCCGGACGCTGGTCCGCACCAACAACACGGTGATCGGCGCCATCGCGGTCCGCCGCGGCGAGGCCGACGCGCTGATCTGCGGCCTGGAGGGCCGGTTCGAGACGCGCCTGCGCATCATCCGCGACGTGATCGGGCTCGCGCCGGGCGTGGAGCAGTGCGCCGCGATGAGCCTCGTGGTGACGCATAACGGCGCCTACTTCCTGGCCGACACCCATGTCCGCCAGAACCCCACGGCCGAGGAGATCGCCGACGTGGCGCAGGCCTGCGCCAGCCACGTCAGCCGGTTCGGGATGACGCCGAAGATCGCGCTCCTCAGCCACTCCGATTTCGGCCAGTCGGATTCGCCCTCCGCGATGAAGATGCGCGACGCCCTCGCGCTCCTGCACACGCGGAATCCCGAGCTGCAGGTCGACGGCGAGATGCAGGCCGATTCCGCCCTCAACGAGATGGTGCGCGAGCGCGTCCTGCCGGGCTCGCGCCTCAAGGGCGCGGCCAACGTCCTGATCTTCCCGAACCTCGACGCCGCCAACATCGCCTTCCAGTTCGCGAAGGTGCTGGCGGACGCGCTGCCGGTCGGCCCGCTCCTGATCGGCCCGGCCAAGCCCGCCCACATCCTGACGCCGTCGGTGACGGCGCGCGGCATCGTCAACGTCACGGCCGCCGCCGTGGTCGAGGCCCAGGCGGACGAGGCCGTCGCGCGCGCCGAGGAGGGCGGCGTCGGCATGCTCTCGGAGTGAGGGGCGCCCGTCGGCGGCCGCCAGCGTGGCCGTCGATTTGCTTGCCCGCCCCGGGACCACGAAACCACCGGGAGACGACGCGATGTGCGCGGGCGACGATCCAACCTGCCACGCCTTCGAGGAGCACCGCCGCCGGTTCCGGCGGGATCTCGAGCCTGAGCGGCGCGCCTTCCTGAAGAGCGGCTTCGCGGCGACCGGCGCCGCGGCCGCGGCCCTCGCGGCCGGCGGTCCGTCGCTCGTGAGCCCGGCCCTGGCCCAGGCGAGCGGCGCCAAGATCGCCGCCACGGCGCATTACCACCTGCCGGCGAATGCCGAGACGGTCCACTGGGGCTTCTTCAGCCGCAGCCTCAAGCCCAAGGTCGAGATCGGCTCGGGCGACTTCGTCACGATCGAGACGCTCACCCACCAGGCGAGCGACGATGCCGAGCGCATGATCCAGGGCGATCCGGGCGCCGAGAGCGTCTATCTCTGGACCAAGGACAAGATGGGCGTCTCGCCCCGCGGGGCCGGCGCCATGGACGCCAAGGTCGGCCCCGGCGGTGGCCTCGGCGTGCACATCTGCACCGGCCCGGTGGCGATCCGCGGCGCCGAGCCCGGCGACGTCCTGGAGGTGCGCATCCTCGACGTCGCCCCCCGCCCCTGCGCCAATCCCAGGTACAAGGGACTGGCCTTCGGCAGCAACGCGGCGGCGTGGTGGGGCTACCACTACAACGACCTGATCACCGGCGATAAACCCCGGGAGGTCGTGACTATCTACGAGGTCGACGCCACCGGCGAGCGCGACTGGGCCCGGGCGGTCTACAGCTTCCGCTGGCCCGGCGTGACCGACCCGTTCGGCGTCTCCCACCCGACCATCGACTATCCCGGCCTGCCGGTGGACCACACGAAGACCCAGAAGACCTTCGAGGTCCTGAAGGGCATCCGCGTGCCGATCCGGCCGCATTTCGGCACGATGGGCGTGGCGCCTGCCGAGGCCGACCGGGTGAACACGATCCCGCCGAGCTACACCGGCGGCAACATCGACAACTGGCGGATCGGCAAGGGCGCGACCCTCTACTACCCGGTGGCGGTGCCGGGCGCCCTGTTCTCCGTGGGCGATCCCCACGCCAGCCAGGGCGATTCCGAACTGTGCGGCACCGCGATCGAGTGCTCGCTCACCGGCACCTTCCAGTTCATCCTGCACAAGAAGGCGGACCTGCCCGGCACGCCGTTGGAGGCGCTCGACTTCCCGATGATCGAGACCCGGGACGACTGGGTTCTGTCCGGCTTCAGCTACCCGAACTACCTGCGGGATCTCGGTCCGGACGCGCAGAGCGCGATCTTCCAGAAATCCTCGATCGACCTCGCCATGCGCGACGCCTTCCGGAAGATGCGCCAGTTCCTGATGCACGCGAAGGGCCTCACGGAGGACGAGGCGATCTCGCTGATGTCGGTGGCGGTCGATTTCGGGATCACGCAGGTCGTGGACGGCAACTGGGGCGTCCACGCCGTGGTCAAGAAGGCGATCTTCTCCGATCGCGTCGCCTGACGCCTGACCCGGTCACGCGGCCTTCGCGGCTCCGGTCATCGTCATGAGGCCGGCGATGACCCGGTAGGTCTCGGTCCAGGCTTCCCGCACCTCCGGCGTGAAGTCCGGGCCGAGCCCCTGCTCCAGGGTCCAGAGCAGTGCCGCCCCGACCGCCTCGAAATGCGCCTGCAGCGCGCCGTAGCCGACGTGCCGGTCCCCGAGATCGCGCACGGCGGCGACGAGGGCCTCCGGCTTGTCGAGGTTGGCCACCGCCAGTGCCAGCATGGCGACGAGTTTGCGCTTCTGCGCGGTCATGTCGTCCGGGAAGAGCGACCGGACCTGCGGCGCGATGTCGAACAGGCGTCCGTAGAACAGCTCTGCCGCGGTGTCGCCGAGCGCCTGCACCGTCGCGAAGCTGCGCTGCACGATCGCGACCTGGGCGGCGGAGACCGCGTAGGACACGCGAACGCTCGCCAGGAACCGTTCGACCTCGGCGGTCAGACGGTCCGACTGGTCCGACAGGGCGGAGGCCGCCGCGAGAACCTGGCTCGCGGCCAGGCCGGTGCCCTCCGCCGCCTGCGCGACGCCGGTCATGGTCGTGGTGACCTCGCCTGTGCCGGTGGCCGCCTGCCCGACGTTGCGGACGATCTCCTGGGTCGCCGCACCCTGTTCCTCGACGGCCGCCGCGATCGTGGTCGCCGCCCCGTTGATCTCGCGGATCCGCGCGGTGATCGCCGCGATGGCCTCCACCGCCTGCCCGGTGGACGCCTGCACCTGCGCGATCTGACTGGAGATCTCGTCGGTGGCCTTGGCGGTCTGCGCGGCGAGGGCCTTCACCTCGGAAGCCACCACCGCGAAGCCGCGGCCGGCTGCGCCCGCGCGGGCCGCCTCGATGGTGGCGTTGAGCGCCAGCAGGTTGGTCTGCTCGGCGATCGACGAGATCAGCCCCACGACGGCACCGATCTGGTCCACGGCGCTGCTCAGGTCCTGGACGCGCGCGGCGGTCCGGTCGGCCTCGGCCGCGGCCCTCTGCGCGAGATCCGCCGACCCGTCGGCCTGCCGCCCGATCTCCTGGACGGAGGTGCCGAGCTCCTCCGCGGCCGCCGCCACGGTGTTGACGTTGCTCGAGGCCCGCTCGGCGGCGGCCGCGACCGCCGTCGACTGCCCGGCCGTCTGGGTGGCCGTTGCGGTCATCGTCTGCGCCGTGACCTGCAGGGCGTTGGCCGAGGACGCGACCGAGCCGATCATGCCTCCGACGGCCTCCTCGAACCGTTGCGCCATCTGGCGCAGGCTGTCCCGACGCTGGTCGTCGGCGTCCAGCCGCGCCCGCTCGGCCCCGGCCTCGAGGTCGCGCGTGCGGATCAGATTGTCCCGGAAGGCCTGCACGGCCACCATGATCGGCGCGAACTCGTTCCGGTACGCTTGCACCGGGACGGCGACGGCGGTGTCGCCCCCCGTCAGCGCGCGCATCGCGGTGGCGATGATCCGGAGGGGGCGCAGCACGCCCCCGAACAGAGCCATGAGGCCCAGCCCGACGAGCAGCAGGACGGCCAGCAGCGCCGCGGCACTGTGCAGGAGAACGCGGTCCGCCTCCGCGGCGAGGCTCTCGGCCCGCGCCACCATCTCGGCGAGGGCGGCATTGGCGAGATCGACGATCGTCATCTGCTCGACGCTGTTTCGCTTACGGAGATCTTGGAACGTGATGGGGGACGCGCGATGCTGGCTCAGGGCGTCGAAGATCGCGCGCGCCGCCTCCGCCGCCTCGCCCTCGAAATTGCTGCGCTTGGCCTTCTCGAACGCGGACCGCACGGCGTCCGAGCTCTGGGCGGCGGCCTCGCTGGTGCTCGACCACGCCGACTGGACCCGCGCCCGCTCCTCGGCCGCCGCCACGGTCTCGGGCAGCGACCACGACGTTCCCGCCGCCAGCGAGGTCTGCACGCGCAGGGCGACGTTCCCGATCGCGACACGGGTCGCCCAGGCGGACCGCTTGAGGACGAGGTAGTGCTGCAGGACGGCGTCGGAGCGCGGAATAGCCGAATCCACGGCGTCCGTGGTCGCCGTCAGCGCGTCGAGAAGTTCCTGAAAGGCCGTCAGCACGGCGGGCAGCAGCGCCGGGTCCCGCTTCGGCTTCGGTACGCGCAGGGCTTCATCGATCCGGGGGCGGAGCAGGTTCACGGCGTCCTGCGCCGCGTTGAGCCTCGCCATCGTCGCCGTCACGGAGGGCAGATCCCGGTCCCGCAGCAGGTCCTGAACGCTCGCGAAGCCCGCGACCATCGCGTCCCGGTTCGTCGCGTAGGCCTTCAGGCTCTCCGGGTCGGCGGACGCATCCCCGCCCAGGGCGAGCGCTGCCCCCCGCTCGAGGCGTGTCGGCAGGATCGTCCCGAGCAGCTGGCGACTCGCGCGGGTCAGCGTGACCGCGTCCCGGGCCTGTCGCGCCTGAAGACGCGCGTCGAACAGAGCGTTCCCCGCGTAAGCCAGTAACATCATCGCCATTGCGAGTATCGTCGTGCACATGACGACTCGAATCGAGACGTAGCCAAGCCATCTCATCGCGTGAACATTCCGATGTGCGAGTGGGATCTGCGTGTTGCTCGCATCATAGGGCGAACGGCGCGCGCGTTCACG
This sequence comes from Methylobacterium sp. UNC300MFChir4.1, assembly GCF_900110155.1. Classification (NCBI taxonomy): domain Bacteria; kingdom Pseudomonadati; phylum Pseudomonadota; class Alphaproteobacteria; order Hyphomicrobiales; family Methylobacteriaceae; genus Methylobacterium; species Methylobacterium sp. UNC300MFChir4.1. The sequence continues at coordinate 40,204 of NZ_FOCS01000019.1, forward strand.
CTGCCGCTCGGCAGTGTTCGAAAGTCTATCGCGCCGACATACTTTGCGGGCGGCGCGCTCTATTCCGGATTCAGAGGAGAATCGACATCAACCAATAAAAAAGTTGGCTTTGTGAATTAAGCCGACGTTACCGCGGCGATCTCGGTCGGCAGGCGCACGCTCACCGTTCCGGCGGCGTGCGGTGAGCGCCGGTGCGACGGTCCCGAGGCCGCTCGCGGCCTCGGGACGCGTGAGCTCTCCCGCGCGACGGGCCCGGGCCATCGTGCGAGACCGGACCGCGGCGACGAGCGAGGCCCTGCCCGGGTTCGGCGCCCGCGCCGCGCGGATCAGGGCGCGTCGTCCGCGAGCTCGACCCGCCCGTCCAGGCCGATGATGCGCCCGAGGCCGCGGACGCGGTTCAGCAGGCGGTCCCCGTTCAGGGGCTCCCAGTCCCGCGGCAGGCGCAGCACCACCCGTCCCTCCTCGACGGTGAGCGGCGCCCGTCCGAGGGCGCCGTCCATGCCGGCCGAGATCGGGAAGGCGATCCGGAGCAGGGCGCCCAGGAGGCGGGCGCGCTCGAACAGGCGCGGGCCGGCCACGCTCCGGAGCATCGGGTTCGCCTTCTCGGGGGCCAGGCCGGTGTGCCTCAGGGACACCGCCAGGGCGAGATAGGCCCGGCCCGGATGATCCACGCCGACGAACGCGGCATTCTGGATCACCGCGATGCTCTGCTCACCGCGGTAATCCGGATGCGCCCGCCAGCCGACGTCGGACAGCAGGCAGCCGGCGTGCCGCAGACGGCGCTCGTCGGTGGTCTCGTGGCCGTCCAGGGTCGCGACGAACCGGTCCGTCCAGGTGATCAGCTCCTCGCCGTGGCGGGGCGAGCGCGCGCGCAGAACATTGAATTCCGACGCCGAGGCCAGCAGCGGATCGATCAGACGGGTGTCGCGGTCGAGCTGCTCGAACAGCAGGCCCTCGCGCACGCCCGATGCCGAGATCGCCACCTCGCGGGGGCGCCCGACCCGGATGATCTCCTCGAGGACGACGGCGCCGTAGGCGAGGAGCGGGCGCCGCGCCTCGGAGATCGCGTCGACGTCCTGCAGCAGCGCCACGTCGGTCTGCTCGACGACCTGCAGGAAGCTGAGTTCGTCGGTGGGCTCCACCGTGTAGCCGTGCATCACGTGGACGGGGTAGCCGCGGGCCGCCTGATGGAGCCGCGCGATGGCCCGCCACGTGCCGCCGACCGCGTAGAAGGTCCGCCCGCGCAGGGTCTCGAGCTGCGGGGCGGCCTTGCGCATGTACTCGCGGACGATCTTGGCGGCCTTCTTGACCGAGCCGCCGGACAGGTCCTGCAGAGCGAGGCCGCCGAGGGGCATGGTCACCCCCTGTCCGACGACCGCCCCGCGGACGTCCACGAGCTCGAGCGAGCCGCCGCCCATGTCGCCCACGACGCCGTTCGGCGCGTGGAATCCCGAGACCACGCCGAGGGCCGACAGCTCGGCCTCGCGCCGCCCGGAGAGGAGCTGGATCTCCTGGCCACAGGCCGCCTCGGCGGCGCGGAGAAAGTCTGGACCGTTCTCGGCGTCCCGCGCCGCCGCCGTGGCGAGGACGTAGACCTGCCTGACGCGCATCGTCTGGCACAGCACCCGGAACCGCGCCAGGGCGGCGAGTGCGCGCGTCACCGCCTCCTCGTTCAGGCGGCCGGTCGTCAGGACGTTGCGGCCGAGGCCGCAGAGCACCTTCTCGTTGTAGAGCGGCGTCGGCGCTCGGGTCAGTCCATCGTACGCGACGAGGCGGACCGAGTTGGAGCCGATGTCGATGATCGCCACAGGATGGCGCGCGGTGTTGTCGATCGCCTCCGCGTCGTGCGCGAGGGTGAGGTTGGCAAGAGGGCTGCCCAAACGTCCGAGTCCTTCATCAGCCCGGCGCGCCGCCGGCGCGCCGTGCGGGAGGTTTAGCCCAGCGACGCCGCGCAGCGAAACTCAGCTGCGTTGGGCGCGGCGGCTCAGCGCCCGTGGGCTCGACTTCTTCGAGGCCTTGCCGCGCCCAGAGAGGCTGGGATTGGTCATGAAATACTTGTGGGCGTTGAACGGCTCCTCGCCCTCGGCGGGCTGGATCCGCTCGCAGCCGCCCGAGGCGAGGAGCCGCCAGCTCTGGCGGTTGTCGAGCAGGTTGGCCAGCATGATCTGGTCGAGCACCTGCTGATGCACCGTCGGATTCGTGATCGGCAGCAGCGCCTCGACGCGGCGATCGAGATTCCGGCTCATCAGGTCGGCGGAGGAGATGTAGACCGTTGCCTTAGGGTGCGGCAGCCCAACGCCGTTGCCGAAGGCGTAGATGCGCCCGTGCTCCAGGAACCGCCCGACGATCGACTTGACCCGGATCGTCTCCGACAGGCCGGGGATGCCCGGGCGCAGGCAGCAGATGCCGCGGACCACGCAGTCGATCTGAACACCGGCTGCCGAGGCATCGTAGAGCGCGTCGATGATCTGGCTGTCGACCAGGGAGTTGCACTTGATCCAGATGGCGGCCGGGCGCCCGGCCTTCGCGTGCGCGACCTCGGCCTCGATGTGCTCGAGGAGCTTGTTCTTGGCGGTCAGCGGCGAGACCGCCATGCGCTCCAGCTCGGCGGGCTCGGCGTAGCCGGTGATAAAGTTGAAGATCCGCGACACGTCGCGCGCGATCGCGGGATCGGCCGTGAAGAACGACAGGTCCGTGTAGATGCGCGCGGTGATCGGGTGGTAGTTGCCGGTGCCGACGTGGCAGTAGGTGACGAGCTTGTCGCCCTCGCGCCGGACCACCAGCGACAGCTTGGCGTGCGTCTTCAGCTCGACGAAGCCGAACACCACCTGCGCGCCGGCCTTCTCGAGGTTGCGCGCCCAGCGAATATTGGCCTCCTCGTCGAAGCGCGCCTTCAGCTCCACGAGGGCGGTGACGGACTTGCCGAGTTCCGCGGCCTCGGCGAGGGCCGCCACGATCGGCGAGTTGGACGAGGTCCGGTAGAGCGTCTGCTTGATCGCGACCACGTTCGGGTCACGGGCGGCCTGCGCGAGGAACTGCACCACCGAATCGAAGGATTCGTACGGGTGGTGGACGATGAAGTCCTTCTGCCGGATCGCCGCGAAGACGTCGCCGCCGCTCTCGCGGATGCGCTCCGGGAAGCGGGGATTGTAGGGCTTGAACTTCAGGTCGGGCCTGTCGATGCCGACGACCTGGGACAGCTCGTTCAGGGCCAGCATGCCCTCCACGAGGAAGATCGCGTCCGCGGCGATCTCCAGCTCGTCGGCGACGAAGCTGCGCAGATCCTCCGACATGCCCGCCTCGACCTCGAGACGGATCACGACGCCGCGCCGCCGCTGCTTCAGCGCCGTCTCGAAATGCAGGACGAGGTCCTCCGCCTCCTCCTCGATCTCCAGGTCGGAATCGCGAACCACGCGGAACGCGCCGCTGCCCTTGACGAGGTAGCCCGGGAAGAGCCGCCCGGTGAACATCCCGATCACCTGCTCGATGGTGATCAGGCGCGCGGCCGTCTCGCTGTCGCTCACCGGCAGGCGCACGAAGCGGTCGATGACGCCCGGCAGCCGGATCAGGGCGCGCAGCAGCCGGCCGTCCTTCGGCCGCACCAGCATCAGCGCGATGGTCGTGCCGAGATTCGGGATGAACGGGAACGGGTGGGCCGGATCGATCGCCAGCGGCGTCAGGACCGGGAAGACGTGGTTGAGGAAGTACTCCTCCAGCCACGCCGCCTGCTCGGCCGTGAGGGCCGCGGGCTCGACGATGTCGATGTCGCTGGTGTGCAGCTCCGTGCGCAGTTCCCGCCAGCGGGCCTGCTGGTCGGCGGCGAGGCGCGACACCTCGGCGCCGATCCGGACGAGTTGCTCGGACGGCGATAGGCCGTCCTGCGACGGGACCGTGATCCCCGCCCGGACCTGATCGATGAGGCCGGCGACGCGGACCATGAAGAATTCGTCGAGGTTGTTGGCCGAGATCGACAGGAAGCGGAGGCGCTCCAAGAGCGGGTGGTTGGGGTTCGACGCCTCTTCCAGCACCCGCCGGTTGAACTGCAGCCAGGACAGCTCGCGGTTCACGAACCGCTCCGGTGAGTGGCGCAGGGTTCGCCCGGCTTCCACCACCGGCTCGCGGGCCGCGCCGACCGGCGGCTCCGCCGGAGTCGCGGCCGCCGCGGCCGGCCACTCGTCGTTGGCGTCCGGAATGGCTTCCGCCGGAGCCGCCGCCCCCGCGACCGGATCGGCCTGCAGGCGCTTGGGCGCGACCGCCCGCCGCGTCGCCGGACTGGCCGTCGCGCGCCGACGGGGCTCGGGCGCCTCATCGGCGGCGTCGCGGTCCACGGGCTTCTGCGTCGATTCCATCCCGAATCCCTGTCTCTGCTCCTCGCGGCGGCGGAGCGTGTATCACCCTAGACCGGCGGCCTTCACGACAGTTTCGTGACGGCCACTGCATTCCTCCTTCAGGCGTTCGGGTCCGGCTCGTCCTCCAGCCCCATGCGGCGCAGGACGGCCAGCGCGAGCGGCCGGCTGATGCGGCGGCCGCGCCCGAGGGCGTCGCGGTCGAGCTCGGCGACGACGTCGCGGGCTCGGCCCAGCGACCGGTCGATCCGCAGGGCCAGCGCCTCGATGACGCCGAGATCGACCACCAGCTGCCGGTCCACGAACAGCTTGACCAGGACGGCACGCAGGAGCGCGTCGTCCGGCGCCTCGATGGCGATGCGCGGCGCGAGGCGAAGCCGCGAGCGCAGATCCGGCGTCGTGAGGCCGAGGGCGTCGATACCCGTGGCGCTGGTCAGCAGGACCGGGCAGCCTCGCTCGCGGGCGCGGTTGAGCAGGTGGAACAGCGCCGCCTCGTCGCGCCGCTCCGCCCGGTCGATGTCCTCCACGACCAGCGCCCCGTTGGAGACGAGGTGCTGGACCGCGTCGGCACCCAGCTCGGCGGCCGGGAGGGTCCAGGCATGGGCCCGCTCGGCCCAGATCGCCGCGAGGTGGCTCTTGCCGCTGCCGGAGGGGCCGGTGAGGACCAAGACGCTGTCGGGCCAGTCCGGCCACGCCTCGATCAGCGCGTAGGCGGCCTCGTTGGCCGGTCCGACGAGGAAATCCTCGCGCCCGTAGCGGGGGTCGAGCGGCAGGTCGAAGGCCAGTTGCCGGGGTGGGGCGTTCTCGCGCATAGGCCGCTCAGGATCATCCCGCGCCCGCGGAGGTCAAGGCCGAAGCGTCCTTGCCCTCGTGCTCGATCAGGATCGGCTGCCCGGCGTGGTAGAGGCGGCTCTCCAGGTAGCGGGCCAGGGCGAAGCGGACCAGCACGCCGATCGAGGCCGCGATCGGGACGGCGAGCAGCAGCCCGACGAAGCCGAACAGCGTCCCGAAGGCGAGCAGGGCGAACATTAGCCAGACCGGGTGCAGCCCAGTGGAATCGCCGACGAGCTTCGGCGAGATGACGTTGCCCTCTAGGAACTGGCCGACGAGGAAGACGGCGACGGTCAGGCCGAGATGCAGCCAGTCTCCGGAGGGCCAGAACTGGACGAGCGCGACGCCCACGGAGAGCATGAAGCCGGTGAGCGTGCCGACGTAGGGGATGAAGGTCAGGAACCCGGCGATCAGGCCGATCAGCACGCCGAAGTTGAGGCCGACCAGCCACAGGCCGACGGCGTAGAAGCTGCCCAGGATGAGGCAGACCAGGGTCTGGCCGCGGACGTAGCCGGTGACCGCTCCGTCGATCTGGCGCGCCAGCTCGCGCACCGTCGCCCGGTGCCGGGGCGGCACCCAGCCGTCGATGGCTGCGACCATCCGGTCCCAGTCGACGAGGATGTAGAAGGCGACGACCGGTGTCACGACCAGCAGAGAGGCGATCGAGATCAGCGCCTGGCTGCCCGACCAGAGCGATTTTAAGAAGGCCAGGAGCCACGTGCCGGCCTGGGTGGCGAGCGTGCCCACCGAGGATTGCAGCTCGTTGAGGACGTTCGCGCCGCCGACGCGCTCGAGCAGGGTCCCGGACCGCTCGGCAATGATCGCCTGGAGCCGCGACACCATCCCGGGCAGCGCGTTGACGAGCGCCACGACCTGGTTGGCCGTGAGCGGGATCAGGATCAGCAGCGTCACGACGAGGACGACGACGAACAGCGCCAGGATCAGCAGGCTGGCCGCCAGACGCCCGAGGCCGAGCCGCTCCAGCCGGTCTGCCAGGGGGTCGAGGAGGTAGGCCAGCGTGATGCCGGCCACGAACGGCAGCATCACCTCCCGCAGGAGGTAGACGATCAATCCCAGGGCCACGACAGCGGCCAGCCCGATCACAGCCCGTGCGCGCACGATGACGCTCCCCCCAGCAGCACACCACGCCAGCGGGCAGAGTGGGTATGCGGAGCGCGCCGATCAAGGCGCCGCCGGCACGACTCGCGCGGCGCGCGGGAAGCCGCTAGAGCGGGGCCAGTATTCAGCGAGGTGGCGCGGGCATGACGGCCAAGGACGGCAACGAGCCGAAGACGGGGCTGACCTACGCGGCGGCGGGCGTGGATATCGATGCCGGCAACGCCATGGTCGAGACGATCAAGCCGCTGGTGCGCTCGACCCGGCGCCCGGGCGCCGACGCCGAGATCGGCGGGTTTGGCGGCCTGTTCGACCTGAAGGCCGCGGGCTTCCGCGACCCGATCCTGGTCGCCGCCAACGACGGCGTCGGCACGAAGGTCAAGATCGCCATCGAGACCGGCCGCCACGACACGATCGGCATCGACCTCGTGGCGATGTGCGTGAACGACATCATCGTCCAGGGCGCCGAGCCGCTGTTCTTCCTCGACTACTACGCGACCGGTAAGCTGGTCCCCGGCGTCGGCGCCGACATCGTGCGCGGCATCGCCGAGGGCTGCCGGCAGGCCGGCTGCGCGCTGATCGGCGGCGAGACCGCCGAGATGCCGGGCCTCTACGACGGGTCCGACTACGACCTCGCGGGTTTCTCGGTCGGCGCCGCCGAGCGCGGCGCGCTGCTGCCGCGGCCCGGCATCCGGCCCGGAGACGTCGTGCTCGGCCTGCCCTCCTCCGGCGTCCATTCCAACGGCTTCTCGCTGGTCCGCCGGATCGTCGCGAAGACGGGTCTCGGCTGGGACGCGCCGGCCCCGTTCGCCCCGGGCCGCAGCCTCGGCGAGGCGCTGCTGGAGCCGACCCGGATCTACGTGAAGCCGCTGCTCGCGGCTTTGGGCGCCACCGACGGGATCCGGGCGCTCGCCCACATCACGGGCGGCGGCTTCCCCGACAACCTTCCCCGGGTCCTGCCGGACGAAGTCGGCATCGCCGTCGACCTCGATGCCGTGACCCCGCCGCCGGTCTTCGGCTGGCTCGCCCGCGAGGGCGGCGTCGCCGAGGCCGAGATGCTGCGGACCTTCAACTGCGGGATCGGCATGGTGGTGATCGCCGCCGCCGACGCGGTCGACGACGTCGACGAGGCTCTGACCCGGGCCGGCGAGACCCCGGTCCGCCTCGGACGGATCACGGCGCGCGGCCCCGAGCCGGTGACCTTCAGCGGCCGCCTCGCCCTGTGATGGCGTCCGCCCGCAAGACCCGCGTCGCGATCCTCATCTCGGGGCGCGGCTCGAACATGCTGGCGCTGCTGGAGGCCGCGAAGGATCCCGCCTTCCCGGCCGAGATCGTGCTGGTCCTGTCGAACCGCCCGGAGGCCGCCGGCCTCGCCCGGGCGGCCGAGGCGGGCATCCCGACGCAGGCCATCGATCACCGGGCCTTCGCCGACCGGGCCGGTTTCGACGCCGCCCTCGACGCGGCGCTGCGGGCGGCCGAGGTCGACCTCGTCTGCCTCGCGGGCTTCATGCGGATCCTGACGACCGACTTCGTGGCGTCCTGGGCCGGCCGGATGCTTAACATCCACCCTTCGCTTCTGCCCCTGTTCAAGGGCACCCACACGCACCGGCAGGCGCTGGACGCGGGCGTGCGCCTGCACGGCTGCACGGTCCACTTCGTCGTGCCGGAACTCGACGCCGGACCGATCGTCGCCCAGGTTGCGGTCCCGGTCCGCCAGGACGACGATCCCGACAGCCTCGCCGACCGCGTGATCGTGCAGGAGCGGCGGCTCTACCCCGCGGTGCTCGCCCTGGTGGCGGGCGGCCGCGCCCGTCTGGACGGCGATCGCGTCGTGATCGACGAGAGGGCGCCAGACGGCGCTCTGTTCAGCCTCTAGGCGGCGGTAGCACGGGCGTTTCCGTCCGCGCGAGCGGGGCGCCGCGATCCGGCCGCGCCACGCTCGCCATGTTCCGCCCCCGGGGCTGCTCCGCCGACGAAGACGATGCGCGGACCCGGAGGCCTTCGAAGCTCTTGGCGCTCAGACCGGGCGCTGGAGCTTGCAGCTGTCCAGGGCCGAGAGCGCCTTAGCGCGGGCGGTGTCGTTGAAGTAGCCGGTGGTCCGGTAGGCCTCGATCTCGGAGGCGTCGAGGCTGCGCAGCGTCTGCCGCGCGTAGCAGCCGCAGGGGCGCTCCAGGGAGGCCTCGCTGGCGCTGGTCATGCGGGCCTGGACGACCGTGCAGGCGTGGCGCACGCGGCCCTCGAGGTTGGTCTTGCTGGCGGTCTTGAGAGCGGGGTCCGGCTCGTACTGCTGGAACGGGGCCGAGGATCCGCCCGCGAGGGCGGCGGTCGCGCCGAGGGCGAACAGGCCGGTCGCGATCAGCAGGGGCAGGCGGCGCATCGTCATGGTCGGGGTCGTCCGGGGGCTGAGATTGGCTAAGCTCGGCCGTTGGACGCTCCCGGGCTCCGTCCCGTCAAGGACGACCCGGTCACACAGGGCGGCATTCCCGGCGCCGCCGGGTACGGGGCGCGCGAATGGCGGGTCGGTGTGCCCAACCCGCCACCGCGCGTCGCCTCGCCTCAGGCGGCGATGTCGGAATCCTTGAAGAACTGCGCGATCTCGAGCTTGGCGTTCTCGGCGCTGTCGGAGCCGTGGACGGTGTTCTCGCCGACGGACTCGGCGAACTTCTTGCGGATCGTGCCCTCGGCGGCCTGGGCCGGGTTCGTGGCACCCATCACCTCACGGTACTTGGCGACGGCGTTCTCGCCCTCGAGGACCTGAACCACGACCGGGCCGGAGGTCATGAAGGTCACGAGCTCGCCGAAGAACGGGCGCTCCTTGTGCACCTCGTAGAACTTCTCGGCCTGCTCCTTGGTCATGCGGATGCGGCGCTGGCCGACGATGCGCAGGCCGGCCTCCTCGATGACGGCGTTGACCGCGCCGGTCAGGTTCCGCCGCGTCGCGTCGGGCTTCAGGATCGAGAAGGTGCGCTCGGTGGCCATGGTGCGTCCGGTCTGTCTGTGGAAAAGATCTGCGGCGCGCCGGCGATCCGGACACGCCGCGGCAGCGAGAATTTCGCTTCGGCGCCGGGCTTATAGCGGGCGCCCCCCGGTGTCTCAAGCGGCCCGGCGCGCCCGGGCGGGGCAAGCGCGGCCGTGGCTCTGCCGCAACACCGCCGAAAAATCGCCCGATTGCGGCGGCTCAGTCGCGCACCAACCGACTTCGTCCACCCCTCGGGCGCCCGCGGCGCCCCAATCCCGGAGACGAACCATGCGACTCGCTCTCAGCGCCAGCCTGCTTCTCGCCGGCCTCACCGCCGCCTCCGCCGACACGGGCAAGGACCCGTCCGGCACCTGGCTCACCGGCGACGGCCGCGCCAAGATCCGGATCGACCGCTGCGGCCCCGGCCAGAAGCTGGTCTGCGGCAAGGTCGTCTGGCTCAAGACGCCGACCTTCGACAACGGCGCCCCGCGCACCGACCTCAAGAATCCCGACCCGAAGAAGCGCGCCCGTCCGGTAATCGGTCTCCAGCTGATCGAAGGTCTGAAGCCGGACGACGCGAAGTTCACCGGCGAACTCTACAATATCGAGGAAGGCAAGATCTACACGGTCAGCCTCGAGCGGGAGAGCGAGGCCGAGCTCAACGTGTCGGGCTGCATGCTCAAGATCCTGTGCGGGTCGCAGACCTGGACCCGCGTGCCGGACGTGAACCAGCAGGCCGCCAACAAGAACTGAGCTTCGTCAGATCGCCGCGAGGCCGCGCTGCACTGCCGGCCTCGCCAGGATGCTCTCGAGCCACCGGGCGACGTTCGGGAGGGTGTCGATGTCGACACCCTGCTTGAAGTTGAGCTTCGCCCAAGTGAACGTCGCGATGTCGGCGACGGAGTAGTCCTCGGCCAGGAAGGCGCGCCCCTCGAGGCGCCGCTCCAGCACGCCGTAGAGGCGCTTGGCCTCGGCGGTGAACCGGTCGATCGCGTAAGGCAGCTTCTCGGGCGCGTAGATCTTGAAGTGGTGTGTCTGCCCGAGCATCGGCCCGAAGCCCGCCACCTGCCAGAACAGCCACTCGTCGACCGCCACGCGGGCGCGCTCGTCGGTCGGGTAGAACTGCCCGGTCTTCCGGCCGAGATACTGCAGGATCGCGCCTGATTCGAAGACCGAGATCGGCTGTCCGCCCGGACCGTCCGGATCGACGATGGCCGGGATCTTGTTGTTGGGCGAAATCGCCAGGAAGTCGGGCGCGAACTGCTCGTTCTTCGCGATGTCCACGGGAACGATGCGATAGGGGAGCCCGCACTCCTCCAGCATGATCGGGATCTTCCAGCCGTTCGGCGTACTCCATGTGTGGACGTCGATCGGCCGCCCGGACACCGCTGCCATGCTTTGCCTGCTCCTGGACCCGATCGTCGGCGGCGCGGTGGTCCTCCGCCGTTTCCGAATTGCCCCGGCAGTGAAGACGATTTCCCGGCCGCGCTCAAGGGCACCGCGCCCGTAGACGCGGTCGCACGGCGAAGCTGCGCCGGGGCTGGCGGCGGCGGCGCGGCCGGGCTTGCCGGCGCCGCGGGAGAGCGGCGAGATTGCGGCTCGGGCGCCGGAACGGCGCCCGAGGGGGAACATCCGATGATCGATCGTCTCGTCAGGATCGCGGTCCTGTCCGCGCCGCTGCTCGCCGCCTGCCCGGCTCTCGCCAAGGAGCCACCTGCCAAGGAATCACCCGCTAAGGAAGCACCCACGAAGGCGCCGCCCGCCGCCGAGGCGCCGGCCGCCAGGGCGCCGAGCGCGGGCCAGTCCGCCGCCCGCGATCGCCAGAAGACCTGCGGCACCGAGTGGCGCGCCCTGACCGACGCGCAGAAGGCGGCGCAGGGACCGAAATGGCCGCAGTACTGGAGCAAGTGCAACAAGCGCCTGAAAGGTGGCGACAAGGCCTGATCGGCTAGAACCGCGGGGCGTTCCGTTCGTTCGAACATCCGCGGCGGGTTGGCAGGAGGCACGAGGCGATGACGGACCCTTCTCCGTCCGGTCGGGCGGTGGACAGCGCGCCGCGCGGGGTCCGGCATGGCTGAGGCCCCCGCCGGCTCCGTCGCAGATCGCCGCCCCGAACCGCTCGGCGACCGCGTCCTGGCGTTCCTCGATGCCTGGGTGCCGAAGCCGGCCGCCTGGGCCTTCGCGCTGCGGATCTGGATCGCCATGATGCTGGCGCTGGCCGCCGCATTCTGGCTCCAGCTCGACAGCGCCTCGTCCGCCGCCACCTGCGTGGCGATCCTCGCCCAGCCCAAGCGGGGGCAGGCGATCTCGAAGGCGGTCTACCGCCTGCTCGGCACGCTCGTCGGCGCGGCGGTGGCGCTCGTCTTCATGGCGCTCTTCGGCCAGGACCGGGTGCTGCTGCTCCTCAGCTTCACCGTCTGGCTCGGCCTCTGCGTCTTCGTCGCCCAGTTTCTGCAGGACACGCGGGCCTACGGCGCGATGCTGTCCGGCTACACTGTGGCGATCATCGCGCTCGGCCAGATCGACGATCCGCAGGGGACCTTCGACGCCGCCGTGTCCCGCGTCGCCGCGATCGTGCTCGGCATCGTCGTGATCACCTTCATCAACGACGCCCTCGCCTCGCCGAGCACGTGGCGGGCGCTGCTGCCGCAGCTGCGCGCGGCCTGGGACCAGACGCGCGGCTACGCCCGCGAGACTCTGGCGTCGGGGGATCTCGGCGCCCCGCGCACCGCCGCGCTGATCCGCGCCATCGCGCCGATGCGGGCCGATGCCAGCGCCATCGCGGGCGAGCTGGACGACGGCCGGTACCGCGCGGCCGGCGCGCGCAGCTGCATCGCCGCGCTCTACGTGATGGCGGCGTCGATCCGCGGCCTCGGGGCCGCGGCCGCGTCCCTGCGCGATCCGAGCCCGGCCGTCGCGGAGGCGATGGCGATCTGCCGGCGGGTGGCCGACGCGCCCGATCCCGACGCCCTCGACCGAGACGACGAGCGCCTGCGCGACTTGGTCGACGCGGCTATCCGCGACGGGACCCGTCCCCTCGATGAGGTCGTTGTGCTCCAGCGCGCCCTCGACTTCGTCTGCGCCGCGACCTTCGCGCAGGACGGCATCCGCGCCGTCGCCGACGGCCACAGGCCTCTGCGCGACGCCGAACTGCCGACGCACCGCGACTTCCCGGTCGCCCTCCGCGGCGCCCTGCGGGTGGCCCTGAGTTTCGCGGTCACCGCCGCCACCTTCGCGGCGCTCGGCCTGCCCCAGGCCTCGTTCGCACTGGTCCAGGTGGCCGCCACCGCGGCCCTGTCGTCGATGACGCCGGACCCGAAGAAGTTCGCGAACGGCGTCGTCGTCGGCATGACGCTGGCCGCCGCCCTGGCGGGCATCGCCCGGTTCGCGCTCCTCAACGGTGTCCAGGGCTTCCCGATGCTGGCGCTCGTGATGGCGCCGGTGATCTTCCTGGGCTGCTTCCTCTCGCTGAACCCGAAGACCTTCGGGGTCGGCTTTATCCTGATCGTGTTCTTCCCCGTCCTGCTGGGGCCCTCGAACCCGCAGACCTACGACGCCCTGAGCTTCCTGCTGAACGCGTTCCTCGTCGTCGTGGCGGCCGTGATCCTGTCGATCATCGTCCGCCTCATCCTGCCGATCTCGCCGGCCCAGCAGCGGGTCTTCGCCCTCGGTTCGGCGCGGCGGGCGCTCGCCGACGCCCTCGTCGGCCAGGGCGGCGACGCCACCACCCGCACGAGCCTGAATGCCGACCGGCTGTTCCAGTTCGCCGCCTACAGCTCGGGGAGCGCGGCGGTGCGGCAAGCGAACCTGCACCACGCCTTCGCCCTCGCCCGCCTGGAGGCCGCCGCCGCCCGGGCCCACGCGGAACTGCGCCGCCTCTGGTCGGTCGGAGCCCTGCGCGGCGCGATCCCGCGGGCGCGGGACGCCCTCGCGGCAGGCGACGATCGCGGGCTCGAGATGGCGGCGCGCGACCTGATCCGCGCCGCCTCCAGCCAGGACCGGGCGGTGCGGCTCACGACGGCCCGTGCCGCCAGCGACCTCGCCACCGCGTCGCGGACCATCGCCCGCCACAGGCGATTCCTCCAACGCCTCGACGTCGCGCTATTCTGATTGCCGCTTCTTCCGGGGTAACCATGCACGAGGACATCCATGTCGGCGGGGTGCTGGTCACGGCCTTCGTCGCTTACGCGCTCGCCACGTTCGTGATCCTGGTCGTCCTTCGCCTCGTCTTCGCCCGCATCCGCTTCAGCCGCTACGTCGCCAACGCCCCGCTCGCCGAAGCCGGCCTCTACGTCTGTGTCCTCGCCCTCCTGATCGCGTTCATCTGATGCCCGACACGACCGCCGACGAGGACGATCCGAAGTCCGCCGCCCGCGACGGCGCGCCCGGGCGGAGCGACCCCCTGCCCGCAGTGCCGCGCCGGGGCCGGGCCGCCAAAGTGTTCCGCCTCGCGGCCACCGGCGTGATCCTGCTCGCGGCGATCCTGGCGGGAGCCTTCGTGTGGGAGTTCTACGTGGCGGCGCCCTGGACGCGCGACGGCACGGTCCGGGTCCAGGTCGCCAACATCGCCCCGCAGGTCGCGGGTCAGATCGTCGAGGTCCGGGTCCAGGACAACCAGAACGTCCGCAAGGGCGACGTCCTCTACGTCATCGACCCGGTCGATTTCGAGGTCGCCGTCACCTCGGCGGATGCCGAGGTCAAGAATCGCGAAGCCGACCTGCAGGTGAAGAACGCCGAGTCGGCCCGGCGCCAAGCGCTCTCGACCGTGTCGACCTCGATCGAGGAGAAGCAGCGATTCGCAGGCGCCGCGAAGATCGCCGAGGCGTCGCTGGAGAGCGCGCAGGCGCAGCTGCGGCAGGCCAAGGTGAATCTGGAGCGCACCCAGGTGAGGTCGACCGTCAACGGACGGGTGACCAACCTGCTGATGCGGGTCGGCGACTACGCCCGGACCGGCACCTCGAACATCAACGTGGTCGACACAGACTCCTTCTGGATCGACGGCTATTTCGAGGAGACCAAGATGTCCAACATCCGCGTCGGCGACCCCGCCGACGTGAAGCTGATGGGCTTCGATCCGCACCTGACCGGCACGGTCCACAGCATCACGCTCGGCATCTCCACGGCGAACGCCGCCGCCAGCACGCAGGGGCTGCCGGACGTCAACCCCGTCTACACCTGGGTGCGCCTCGCCCAGCGGGTGCCGGTCCGCATCCGCATCGACCGCGTCCCGGCGGGCGTCCCGCTCATCGCCGGCATGACCGCGACGGTGTTCGTCAACGGCGGCCGCGGCCCGGCACCGAGCTGGTTCATGGACCTGCGCGACCGCGTCTCCGGCCTGGCAAAGCCGGCGGCCAGCCCCACCCGGGAGGCCGACCGGCGCTGAATCGCCGCGCGGACGCGACCTGGTTGGCGGGGGCGCGGTTTCCCGGAGACGCATCCGCGCCGGAGATCACGATGAACCGACTGCTCGCACTCGCCACCTTCCTGCTGGCCGCGGGACCGGCCGCGGCCGCGCCCCCGCGGGCCGCGGTATTCGATTTCCAGTTCTCGAACCTATCGCCGGTGCCGGGTGACGCCGCCGACACCGCGCGGCTGAAGCGGGTCAGCGCCGAACTGCGCGACCTCCTCCAGAAGAAGGGCCTGTTCGTCGTGGTCTCGACCGAGCCGGTGCGGGACGAGGTCACCAGAAGTGCCGACCTGCGCCGCTGCAATGGCTGCGCGGATGACTTCGCCCGCAAGCTCGGCGCGGATGTCGCGATCACCGGCGAGGTGCAGAAAGTCTCGAACCTGATCCTCAACCTCAACGTCTACGTGAAGTCCCTCACCGGCGACGCGCCCGAGAAGGCCTACAGCGTCGACCTGCGCGGCGACACGGATGAGTCCTTCGACCGCGGCATCCGCTTTCTGGTCGAGAACAATATGGGCGCCGGCAAGTAGCTTGCGGGCCAATCAATATTTCGCAGCGCCGCGGGATCGATCCAAGTGATTGAGCTCGCACGCGCTGCGGTGCGGCGGCGGGGGCAAGCGGATCGAAAAAGCCTTTTGCCGAGAAAATAGCTATTGACCGACTTGGAGGACGGGCGCAGTCTCCATCTGTGCTTAGCGAGAGCGGGCGCGGACCGGCATGAAATCTTGACGCGATCAGGTTTCGCAGCGGTGTCGGTCGTCGGAAGCTGGAGGAGACAGGGATGACTCCACCGCAGCGGAATGCCGCCTAGACGGTTCAGGGACAGGTTCGGCCCAAGACCCAGCGGCGCAACACGAACAGCCGGACGGACGCGGCTCCAGGGGCGCAGAAGCGGCCACACATGGCACGCCTTCGAATGCGCGAAAGGCCCCACTTCGAGCCGTTCCGCCGCGGTTTCTCTTCGAGGATCTGTTCGTGGCCCACCTGCCCGGCATCGCCGCGGCGGGATCTCGTCGTGGCTTTGGCGAGCATGGGACTGGCCGGCGACGTCGAAGCGACGGCCAGCCGATCCCGGCACTCATCCTAAGGCCGGGCGCGGACTGGCCGCTCGCCGCGGAACGCTCACTCGATCCCGAGCTTCGCCTTGAGCAGCGCGTTCACCGCCGCGGGGTTCGCCTTGCCGCCGGTGGCCTTCATGGTCTGACCGACGAACCAGCCGAGCAGGGTCGGCTTCTCCTTGGCCTGGGCGACCTTGTCGGGATTCGCCGCGATGATCTGGTCCACCGCCGCCTCGATGGCGCCCGTGTCGGTCACCTGCTTCATGCCGCGGCTCTCGACGACGGCGCGCGGGTCGCCGCCCTCGGTCCAGACGATCTCGAACAGGTCCTTGGCGATCTTGCCGGAGATGACGCCCTCGCCGATCAGGTCGATGATCGCGCCGAGCTGGTCCGCCGAGACCGGGGTCGCGTCGATGGACAGACCCTCCTTGTTGAGGCGCCCGAACAGCTCGTTGATCACCCAGTTGGCCGCGGCCTTGCCGTCCCGGCCCTTCGCCACCGCCTCGTAGTAGTCCGCGGAGGCGCGCTCGGCGACCAGCACGCCGGCATCGTAGGGCGAGAGGCCGAACGCCGAGACGAACCGCGCCTTCTTGGCGTCCGGCAGCTCCGGCAGCCCCTCGGCCAGGGCGTCGACGTAGGCCTGGTCGAATTCCAGCGGCAGCAGGTCCGGATCGGGGAAGTAGCGGTAGTCGTGCGCCTCTTCCTTCGAGCGCATCGAGCGCGTCTCGCCCTTGGTCGGGTCGAACAGGCGCGTCTCTTGGTCGATCTTGCCGCCGTCCTCGAGGATGGCGATCTGGCGCCGCGCCTCCGTCTCGATCGCCTGCCCGATGAAGCGGATCGAGTTGACGTTCTTGATCTCGCAGCGCGTGCCCAGCGGCTCGCCGGGGCGGCGCACCGAGACGTTCACGTCGGCGCGGAGCGAGCCCTTTTCCATGTCGCCGTCGCAGGTGCCGAGATAGCGCAGGATCGTGCGCAGCTTGGTCACGTAGGCCTTCGCCTCCTCGGAGGAGCGCAGGTCGGGTCGGGAGACGATCTCCATCAGCGCCACGCCCGACCGGTTGAGGTCGACGAAGCTCCGGGTCGGATCCTGGTCGTGCAGCGACTTGCCCGCATCCTGCTCGAGGTGCAGGCGCTCGATGCCCACTGTGATCGAGGCGCCGTCGGCCAGATCCACCAGGACCTCGCCCTCGCCGACGATCGGGTCCTTGTACTGCGAGATCTGGTAGCCCTGCGGCAGGTCCGGGTAGAAGTAGTTCTTCCGGTCGAACACGGAGCGCAGGTTGATCTTGGCCTTCAGGCCGAGGCCGGTGCGCACCGCCTGGGCGACGCACTCGGCGTTGATCACCGGCAGCATCCCGGGCATCGCGGCGTCGACCAGCGAGACGTGGTCGTTCGGCTCGGCCCCGAACTCCGTCGAGGCGCCGGAGAACAGCTTCGCCCGGCTGGACACCTGGGCGTGGATCTCCATGCCGACGATCACCTCCCAGTCGTGGAGGCCGCCCTTGATCAGCTTCTTGGGGTCGACGGGTGCGTTCATGGTCGGTCCGAAAGGCGGCTGGCGTTCGAGGCGTCGCCGTCTTCGCGAGCGCAGCGAAGCGATCCAGGGAAGCGCGAGGCTTCCAGGCGTTGCACCGCCGGATCGCTTCGCTGCGCTCGCAGAGACGGCGGAGGCGCCGCATGCGTCGAGCGAGAGATTTTCTAGGAGGCCCCTGCCCGCAGGGTCAAGCGCGGCGTCCGACCGCCTGCCGGGCGCCGTAGCCCACGACGGCCCAGATCAGGGCCGCGACGGCGCGTACCGGGAAGAAGGTCGGGCCGTCGCGGGTGATCGGCGCCGGCCACGGGATGCCGGCCGCGCTGACCGCGTAGGAGAACAGCACCGAGAAGCCGAGCGCCGCGATCGCCGCGATGAAGACCTTGCCGAACTGGCTGGCGGTCCAGCCGAGATAGACCGCCACCACGATCAGCGCCGGATCGAACGCGGCCCAGATCCAGACCGTCCAGGGATAGTACGGGACGGTCATGACCACCACGGCTCGGGCAGGACGGTGCGACCGGCCGCGTCCTCGATCACCTGGGCGACCGCGAACAGCGTCTCCTCGTCGAAGGGTCGGCCGATGAGCTGGAGGCCCAGCGGGAGGCCCTGCCCGTCGAGACCCGCCGGCACCGCGATGCCCGGCAGCCCGGCCATGTTCACCGTCACGGTGAACACGTCGTTGAGGTACATCTCCACCGGGTCGGCCGAGGCCTTCTCGCCGATGCCGAAGGCGGCCGACGGCGTCGCCGGCGTCAGGATCGCGTCGACCCCGGCCGCGTAGGCGGCCTCGAAGTCGCGCTTGATCAGCGTGCGGATCTTCTGCGCGCGGACGTAATAGGCGTCGTAGTATCCGGCCGAGAGCACGTAGGTGCCGATCATGATCCGGCGCTTCACCTCGCGGCCGAAGCCGGCGGCGCGGGTGTTCTCGTACATCCCGGCGATGTCCTTGCCGGGCACGCGCAGGCCGTAGCGGACGCCGTCGTAGCGGGCGAGGTTCGAGGAGGCCTCGGCCGGGGCCACGATGTAGTAGGCCGGCAGCGCGTAGGCGGTGTGCGGCAGCGAGATCTCCCGGATCGTCGCGCCGGCGGCCTTGAGCCACGCCGCGCCCTCGTCCCAGAGCTTCTGGATTTCCGCCGGCATCCCGTCGACCCGGTACTCCTTCGGGATGCCGATGGTCAGGCCCTTCACGCCGCGCGACACGGCGGCCTCGAAATCGGGCACCGCGAGGTCGGCGCAGGTCGTGTCCCGGGCGTCGGCGCCCGCCATGGAGCCGAGCAGGATGGCGCAATCGCGCACCGTCCGGGCGATCGGGCCGGCCTGATCGAGGGAGGAGGCGAAAGCCACCGTGCCCCAGCGCGAGCAGCGCCCGTAGGTCGGCTTGATCCCGACCGTGCCGGTGAAGGCGGCGGGCTGCCGGATGGAGCCGCCGGTATCGGTCGCGGTGGCGCCGAGGCAGAGGCGCGCGGCGACCGCCGCGGCGGAGCCGCCCGACGAGCCGCCGGGCACGATCGGCGCGTCCGATCCGGCGCGCCGCCAGGGCGAGACCACGTTGCCGTAGGCGCTGGTCTCGTTCGACGAGCCCATGGCGAACTCGTCGAGGTTCAGCTTGCCGAGCATCACGGCGCCGTCGCGCCACAGATTGGCCGACACGGCCGATTCGTAGTGCGGCTCGAAGGTCTCGAGGATCTTGGAGCCCGCCGTAGTCGTCACGCCGTGCGTGCAGAACAGGTCCTTGATGCCGAGGGGAATGCCCTCGAGCGGCCGCGCCTCGCCGGACGCGATCTTCTGGTCCGAGGCCTCGGCCATCGCCAAGGCGCGGTCCGGGGTCTCCCGGATATACGCGTTCAGGACGCGGGCTTTGGCCATGGCGTCCAGATGGGCCTGGGTCAGCTCGCGGGCCGAGATCCGCTTCGCCTTCAGGGCGTCGCGCGCTTCGGCCAGGGTAAGTTCGTTCGGATCCACGCTGTTCACGTCCCCGCGCGCGCCGCCGCGCGCCTGCCCGCCAGAAATCCGGTCCGCAAGGTCCGGGCCGTCCTCGGCCTACTCGACCACCTTCGGGACCAGGAAGTAATTGTCCTCGGTCTCGGGCGCATTGGCGACGACGTCGGCGGCGCGGCCGCCCTCCGTGACGACGTCCTCGCGCTTCTTCATCGCCATCGGCGTCACCGAGGTCATCGGCTCGACGCCCGCGACGTCGACCGTGCCGAGCTGCTCGACGAAGGACAGGATGGCGTTCAGCTCGCCCTGCAGAGGCCCGACTTCGTCGTCGGTGACCGCGATCCGCGCCAGATGCGCGATGCGCCGAACCGTCTTCTCGTCGACCGACATGCCGTACCGTTCGTCCCTGCCCGGGAGCGCTCTCCCGAAGTCGGTCGCGCTATAGCATCGGCGCTCGACGCGCCGCAACGCGGGTGGGCTATGCCGCGCCGCCCGCAGGGCGGCCGGCCGCGCGGGACCCGGCTGACCGCGCGCTCGGCGCGGGCGGGGGACGGGCGGATCAGGTCACGACGTGGTGGGGCGTCACCGACATCTCGATGGTGATTCCCGGTTGCCGGACCGGCTGGATCATGCCTTGGGTGAAGCCCGCGACCAGCACCTCGAAGGCGAGGAGCAGCATCCAGCGGTGCTTGCGCGGCATCGCCCGCCGGCGGCCGGACGGAGCGGAAGAGGAGAGCTGGCCGTTCGTCGACAAGGCGGACCCCTACAGCGTGGTTTAACGGAACATTAACCTACCTAGACGCGAACGGCTCCGCGCGCACCGGGGGCGATCTGCGGAGGAACCGAAGTCTGTGGACGGTGGAGCGGGAGCGATGTGGGAGACGGTCTTCGAGGAGCTCGCGCCGGGCTTCGTGCCGGACGAGGCGGCCCTCGACCGTGCAGCGGAGGCGCTGGGCTTCGCCCTTCCGGCCTCCTACCGCGACTTTTGCCGGACCTGCGGCGTCGGCCTCGCGGGCGGGCAGTTCCGCGTCGCCGTGCCGGCACCGTTCGAGGCCTGCGATCTGGTGAGCCAGGCGGCCCTCATCGCCCACAGCGTCGGCGCCGCGGTCGCCATGCTGGAGGACGGGGCGGAGCCGCACCGCTTCGACGTCGAGGGCGGCGACGCCGGCGTCGTCGAGCGCGCCTGCTTCTTCGGCGCGGGCGAGGACGGCAGCTTCCTGTTCTGGGACGTCACCGGGACCGACGGCGAGTACGACGTCTGGCTGCTGGCGCCTGACCTGGAGACGGTGCGGTTCGGCGGCGATAGCCTCGACGACTTCTTCACCCGGGTCACGGCGCCGTCCGCGGCCCTGGTCCTGGGACCGGGCTCGGAGCCCCTCCCCGCCCGGTTCGAGGGCGTCACCGAGGCCATTCTGGCGCGCGTCGCGCGGGCGGAACCATGAATTTCGACGCGATCCGCGCCTTCGCGGCCGAGTCTCGCGGCGGCGCCCGCCTGATCGGCATCGATCTCGGCACCAAGACGATCGGCCTCGCCCTGTCGGATCTCGGCCGCCAGATCGCGACGCCGCTGGAGACGATCCGCCGGGTGAAGTTCACCCCCGACGCGCAGCGGCTCGCCGCCCTGTGCCGGCAGCACGCGGTCGGCGGCCTCGTCGTCGGGCTGCCGCTCAACATGGACGGGAGCGAAGGGCCGCGGGTGCAGTCGACCCGCGCCTTCATGCGCAACCTCGCGCCGATCCTCCCCCTGCCCCACGTCTTCTTCGACGAACGCCTCTCGACCGCCGTGGTCACCCGCGCGCTGATCGAGGCCGACGCCTCGCGGGCGCGGCGCGGCGAACTCGTGGACAAGCTCGCCGCCGCCTACATCCTCCAGGGCTGCCTCGACGTCATGCGCAACCTCGCGGACGCCGATGCGGACGACGATCCCGAAGAGGACTCCCTCAGCGGCTGACCAGCGAGACGGTGCCGCTGCCGTGGCGCTCGATCCGTCCGTCGAGCTCCAGTTCCAGCAGCACGCTCTGCACGGTCCGGGCACCGACCCCGGCGCTCCGCGCCAGCTCATCGGTGCCGACCGGGCTCGGGCCGAGCAGGGCCACGATCCGCGCCCGGTCGTCCTCGGCCTCGGGCGGCTCGTCGCGCGCGGGATTGTCGGCGGACGCGCCGTCGGCTCGCTCCGGTCCCGGGTCGAGAGCCGCGTCGAGCGCGATCTCGTCCCAGAAATCCGGTTGCTCGGCGAGGTCCGGCCGCCCGCGCGCCGGGGCCGCCTCGGCGTCCGGGCCGCGCTCGATGATCGGTCCCAGCAACTCCAGCACGTGGTCCACCTCGGAGACCAGGGTGGCGCCCTGGCGGATCAGGTCGTTGGTGCCCTCGGCGCGCGGGTCGAGCGGCGAGCCGGGAACCGCGAAGACCTCCCGGTTCTGCTCCAGGGCGTAGCGCGCCGTGATCAGCGAGCCGGAGCGGCGCGCGGCCTCCACCACCACCGTCCCGTAGGACAGCCCGGAGATGATCCGGTTGCGCCTCGGGAAGTCCCGCCCCCGGGGCTCCCAGCCCATCGGCATCTCCGCGAGGACCGCGCCGCCCTCCGCCAGGATGGCCTCGACCAGGGTCGCGTGGCTCGCCGGGTAGATCCGGTCGTGGCCGCCGGCCATGACGGCGATCGTGCCGGTCCGGAGGCTCGCCCTGTGGGCGCGCGCGTCGATGCCGCGGGCGAGGCCCGAGACCACCGTGAGGCCTGCCTCGCCGAGCCCGCGGGCGAGCCGCTCCGTGAAGGCGAGCCCCGCCGACGATGCGTTCCGCGAGCCGACGAGGGCGGCGGCGGGCCGATTGAGGATCGGTGCGCCGCGCAGGGCCAGAAGCGGAGGCGCCGCGTCGACCTGTGTCAGGAGCCGCGGGTATTCCGCCTCGCCGGTGGCGATCAGCCGGCCGCCGAGGCGGGTCAGGGCCGCCAGCTCGGCCTCGGCCTCAGCGCGGGTGGGTGGCACGATCCGCCGTCCCTGGCGGCCGGTGAGCTCCGGCAGGGCGTCGAGGGCGGCGGCCGCGCCGCCGAAACGGTTCACGAGCCTCCGGAAGGTGCGGGGACCGACGCCCTCGGTCCGGATCAGCCGCAGCCAGTCGAGCCGCTGGGCCTCGGTGAGCTGCATCCACCACCCCCACACCTGCCCGAAGGTCGGCGCGGCGCGCCGGCACTCAGCCCTTCTGGCCGATGCGCCCCTCGGTGCCGGACGCGAGTCGGCGGATGTTGGGCGCGTGCTTCCACCATAGCAGCAGGCCGAGGAGCAGGAACAGCAACGCCTGCGTCGGGGCACCCAGCGCCCAGAGGACGAGGGGTGTGGCCGCCGAGGCGGCGAGCGCCGCCAGCGACGAGTACTTGAGCGCGAAGGCGAGACCGAGCCAGATCGCCGCGAACGCCGCGAGGGCGGGCGGGCTGAAGGCGAGGAGCACCCCGATGAAGGTCGCGACGCCCTTGCCGCCCTTGAAGCCCAGCCAGACCGGGAAGAGGTGGCCGAGGAAGGCGCCGAGCCCGGCCGCGAGCGCCGGGCCCTCGCCCAACTGCCGGGCGATGAGGACGGCCGCCGTGCCCTTGAGGGCGTCGCCCAGGAGCGTCGCCGCGGCGAGGCCCTTGCGGCCGGTGCGGAGCACGTTGGTGGCGCCGATATTGCCGGAGCCGATCGCCCGCACGTCGCCGAGGCCGGCGAACTTCGTGAGGATCAGTCCGAACGGGATCGAGCCCAGAGCGTAGCCGAGGGCGAGGCCGCCGAGGGCGGCCGGAGTTGCGAGATCGGGTGGCATCATGCCGCGGCCGCGAGGTCGTCGACCGCGTGGACGATCCGGCCACCGACCAGCGTCAGCACCGCCGCGCCCTGGAGGCGCGCCTCGTCGAAGGGGGAGTTCTTGGAGCGCGACTTCAGCCGGCGCTTGTCGAGGACGTAGGGGAGATCGGGATCGATCAGCACGAGGTCGGCGGGGGCGCCGACCGCCAGCCGGCCGGCCTCGCGGCCGAGGATGCGCGCCGGATTCACGGTGAGCGCGGCGACGAGCTTGGGCAGCGCGAGGTCGCCGGTGTGGACGAGGCGCATGGCGGCGCCGAGCAGCGTCTCGATGCCCAGCGCCCCGTCCGCCGCCTCGGCGAAGGGCAGGCGCTTGGTCTCCACGTCCTGCGGGTTGTGGTCGGACACGACAACGTCGATAACGCCCTCGTGGAGGGCGCGCACCACTGCCTGACGGTCGGTCTCGTGGCGCAGGGGCGGCGAGAGCCGGCAGAAGGTGCGGTAATGGCCGATGTCGTTCTCGTTGAGGACGAGGTTGTTCACCGAGACGCCGCAGGTCACCGGCAGGCCGTCCTGCTTGGCGCGGCGGACGATCTCCACCGAATCGGCGCAGGAGATCATCGCCGCGTGGTAGCGGGCGCCGGTCAGCCGCACGAGGCGGATGTCGCGCTCCAGCATCACGGTCTCGGCCTCGCGGGGGATGCCCATGAGCCCGAGGCGCGAGGCGAGCTCGCCCTCGTTCATGACGCCCTCGGCGACGAGGGCCGATTCCTCCACGTGCTGCACGATCAGCGCGTCGAAATCCCGGGCGTAGGTCAGGGCGCGGCGCAGAACCTGGGCGTTCGCCACGGCCCTGAGCCCGTCGGTGAACGCGACCGCGCCGGCCTCCTTGAGCAGGCCGAACTCGGTCATCTCCCGGCCGGCCAGCCCCTTGGTGATGGCGGCCGCCGGCAGGACGTTGACGCTCGCCGTGTCGCGGGCACGCCGGAGCACGAAATCGACGATGGCCGGCTCGTCGATCACCGGGTTGGTGTCGGGCATGCAGACGAGCGTCGTGACGCCGCCCGCGGCCGCCGCGGCGCTCGCCGAGGCCAAGGTCTCGCGGTGCTCGGCCCCCGGCTCGCCCACGAAGGCGCGCATGTCGATCAGCCCGGGGGTCAGCACGCGGCCGGCGCAGTCGACGCGCTTCGCGTCGGCCGGGGCGCCCGGCGCCGCGCCGGCGGCGATATCGGCGATGCGGCCGTCCCGCACCAGCACCGCGCCGGCGGTCTCGCGGCCGGTCGCGGGGTCGAGGAGGTTGGCGTTGGCCAGAAGGTAGCTGCTCACAGGGGCGCCCTCGCGGAAGAGGCCGGGCCGTCGAGGCGCATGGCGAGGCCGGCCGCCGCCATGTGCGCCTTCGCTTCGGCGACGCTCGCCTGCCCGAAATGAAAGATCGAGGCGGCCAGCACGGCGCTGGCGCCGCCCTCGGCCACGCCGGCCACGAGGTCGTCGAGGCCGCCGACGCCGCCTGAGGCGATCACCGGCACGGTGACGGCGTCGCTGATCGCCCGCGTCAGGGCGAGATCGTAGCCGGAGCGCGTCCCGTCCTTGTCCATGGAGGTGACGAGCAGCTCGCCGGCGCCCTTCTCAGCCACCAGCCGCGCGAAGGCCACGGCGTCGATCCCGGTCGGGTCGCGGCCGCCATGGGTGAAGATCTCCCAGGCGGCCGGCGTGCCGGGGGGCGAGACACGCTTGGCGTCGATCGCCACCACGATGCACTGCGCGCCGAACTTCTCGGCGGCCCGGGCCACGAGGTCGGGATCCTTCACCGCGGCGGTGTTGATCGCGACCTTGTCGGCGCCGGCGAGCAGCAGCGCGCGCACGTCCTCGACGGTGCGCACGCCGCCGCCGACGGTCAGCGGCATGAAGCAGGCCTCGGCGGTCCGGCTGACGATGTCGAGCAGGGTGCCGCGGGCCTCGCGGCTCGCGGTGATGTCGAGGAAGCACAGCTCGTCTGCGCCGGCCGCGTCGTAGACCTTGGCGGCCTCGACGGGGTCGCCGGCGTCGCGCAGGCCCTCGAAGCGCACGCCCTTCACGACGCGCCCGTCCTTCACGTCGAGGCAGGGGATGATGCGGGTCTTCAGCACGGGCGGCGTCTCATGTCGCGAGCCTCTGGATATCACGCCGTCGGGCCGCGCGCCGCAGCGATCGCCGCCAGGGCCGCCTCCGGATCGATGCGGCCGTCGTAGAGCGCCCGGCCGGTGATCGCGCCCGCGATCAGGGCGCAGTCGGGCTGCAGCAGCCGGTGGACGTCGTCGATCGACGCGAGGCCGCCCGAGGCGATGACCGGGATGCGCACGGCCTGGGCGAGCGCCAGGGTCATCTCGACGTTGAGGCCCTTTAGGATCCCGTCGCGGGCGATGTCGGTGTAGATGATCGCCGCGACGCCCGCGTCCTCGAACCGGCGCCCCAGCTCCTCCGCGGTCATGCTGGAGGTCTGGGCCCAGCCCTCGACAGCGACGCGGCCGTCCTTGGCGTCGATCCCGACCGCGATCTTCCCGGGATACTTGCGGGCCGCTTCCCGGACGAAGCCGGGATCGCGCACCGCCGCGGTGCCGATGATCGCGCGGGCGACGCCCTTGCTCAGCCACCCCTCCAGGGTCTTCATCTCGCGGATCCCGCCGCCGAGCTGGACCGGGATCGTGACCCGCGCGAGGATCGCGTCGACGGCCTCGGCGTTCCGCGGGGCGCCCGCGAAGGCGCCGTCGAGATCGACGACGTGGAGCCAGGAGAAGCCCTGCGCCTCGAAGATCGCGGCCTGCGCGGCCGGATCGTCGCCGAAGACCTTGGCCTGCGCCATGTCCCCCTGGATGAGGCGAACGCAACGCCCCTCTTTCAGGTCGATCGCCGGGTACAGGATCACGGGCGCTTCCGTCCTTCTTGCCTGGGCCGAACGGCGCTCACGGGCGCCAGTTCAGGAAGTTGGCGATGAGCGCGAGGCCCAGCCGCTGGCTCTTCTCGGGGTGGAACTGCGTGCCGGCGACGTTGCCGCGGGCGACGAGGGCGGTGACCGGGCCGCCGTACTCGGCGCGCGCGACGACGTCGTCCGGACGCTCCGCCTGCAGCGCGTAGCTGTGCACGAAGTAGGCGTGCAGCCCGTCCTCGCCGGTGGGAATGCCGGCGAGCAGCGGGTGGTCGCGCTCGGTCCGCAGGGTGTTCCAGCCCATGTGGGGGACCTTGAGGGCCGGATCCGAGGGCCGGATCGGACCGACGTCGCCGGGAATCCAGCCGAGCCCCGGCGTGGTCGTGTACTCGAGCCCGCGGCTCGCCAGGAGCTGCATCCCCACGCAGATGCCGAGGAACGGGCGGCCCGCCCCGTGGGCGACCCGCGTCATCGCCTCGACCATGCCGGGGACGGCATCGAGCCCGCGGCGGCAATCCGCGAAGGCGCCGACGCCGGGCAGCACGACGCGGTCGGCCGCGGCCACCACCTCCGGGTCCGAGGTCAGGCAGATCCGCGCGTCGCGCCCGCTCTCGCGGGCGGCGCGCTCGAAGGCCTTGGCGGCGGAGTGGAGGTTGCCCGACCCGTAATCGATGATCGCGACGGTCTCGGTGGTCATGCGCGTCTCGCCCGGGAACTCACCGGGCGCCTTCCTGGGCGGGGAACAGCCCGATCACCGGCTCGGCCCGCCGGCTGGGGCCGCTCGGGAACGGGGCCCGGGGGGCGCCCGGGACCGCCTCGATCCAGCGGTTCAGCGCCCGGGCCTCGGCCTCTTCGGGCGTCGCGGCGACCACCGCGTCGCGCGCCGGCCAGCCGCGCCGCGCCAGGGTCCAGCGGCGCAGGCTGGAGGCCTCGAGGCCGATCAGCCAGGCGGCCAGCAGGGTGACGATCAGGCCGGCACCGGCCGGGAGCCCGAGGGCGATGCCGGCAGCGGCCAGCGCCACGAGGCCGACGAGGACGAGCAGGGCGGCGAGCCAGAGTCGGTGGAAAAGGAACCACAGCACCGAGAAGGCGAAGGCCGGCCAGGAGAAGCCGTCGCGTACCAGGAGAGCCCGGTCGAGCCCGACCGTCTCGCCGGGCCGCGCATCGGCCGGCAGGTGGAGCGTGTAGCTGCGCATCCGCATCGCGAAACTCCGACAGCGCGCGCCGCGACGGCCGTGTGGCCGATCCGGGCGCCCGACGACAACGGGTCTACAGGGAGCCCTTGGTTGAGGGAACGCGCCCCTCCTCCCGCGGATCGATCGCCACGGCCTTCCGCAAGGCGCGGGCCAGCCCCTTGTAGCAGCTCTCCGCGATGTGGTGGGCGTTGTCGCCGTAGAGGGTCTCCACGTGGAGCGTCAGGCCGGCATTCATCGCGAAGGCCTGGAACCACTCGCGCACCAGCTCGGTGTCGAACTGTCCGATCTTCTCCACGCGGAACGTCGTGCGGAACACTAGGAAGGGTCGGCCGGAGATGTCGACGCAGACCCGGGTCAGCGCCTCGTCCATCGGCAGGTGGATGTCGGCGTAGCGCGTGACCCCGCGCTTGTCGCCGAGCGCCTTGGCGAAGGCCTGCCCCAGGGCGATGCCGCAATCCTCGGCCGAGTGGTGCTGGTCGATGTGCAGGTCGCCGTCGACCTTCACGTCCAGGTCGAACAGGGCGTGCCGCGCCAGCAGATCCAGCATGTGGTCGAGGAAGCCGATGCCGGTGGCGATCTTCGACCGCCCGGTCCCGTCGAGGTTGAAGGTGACCGCGATATCGGTCTCCGCGGTCTTCCGGCTGATGGAGGCGCTGCGCATTTCGGTCTGGACTTCGCGTCGGGGGCGGCCCGGGCCGCCCGCGCCTTCTAGAGGGACTCGTCGCCGAATGGAAAGGCCGGCCGGCTAGCCGTTGAGAACACGCCCCGCCACGGCGTCGAGCTTGGCGAGGAGCGCCGGATCCCGGACGGCGGGCGCCGTCATGATTGCGCCGTCCAGGGCCCGGTGCGAACCCGCCGGGCACGGCTCCCGCTCGGCCGGGAAATCGCGGGCTAGACGGGCGACGAGCCGCGCCGCCTTGTCGGCGTTGGCTCGGGCGACGGCGATCACCGCGGCGACGTCGACGGCGTCGTGGCCCGGGTGCCAGCAATCGTAGTCGGTCACCATCGCGATGGTCGCGTAGGTGATCTCCGCCTCGCGGGCGAGCTTGGCCTCGGGCAAGTTGGTCATGCCGATCACGTCGAAGCCCTGGGCCTTGTAGGCGCGGGATTCGGCCAGCGACGAGAATTGCGGCCCCTCCATGCACACGTACGTGCCGCCGCGATGGACCGCGATGTCCTCGGCCTTCGCGGCCTGGGCGATCCGCGCCTGCAGGCCGGGGCCCACCGGATGGGCGAGGGAGACGTGGGCGACGCAGCCGTCGCCGAAGAACGACGAGGCCCGGCCGTGGGTGCGGTCGACGAACTGGTCGACGAGCACGAAGAGGCCCGGCGGCAGGTCCTCGCGGAAGGAGCCGCAGGCCGAGAGGGCGACGAGGTCGGTGACCCCGGCCCGTTTCAGGGCGTCGATATTGGCGCGGTAGTTGATGCCCGACGGCGACAGCCGGTGCCCCCGCCCGTGGCGCGCCAGGAACACGACCTTGGTGTCGCCGATGCGCCCGATCCGCAGGGCGTCCGAGGGCTCGCCCCAGGGCGACGCCACGCGCTCCTCGCGCACGTCCTCGAGACCCGGCAGATCGTAGACGCCGGACCCACCCATGACACCCAGTACCGCGGCTCTCATGCCGGACTCCCTCAACGCGCGACGCCTCGGCAGCGCGGCCTATCCCAACCGGCACCTCGTCCTCGGGTGCCGGAGCCATGCGGAGGCCTCGACGGAGACCTCCGGACGCCGCTCTGATCCCTGAAGCCCTCCTGCGAGGCCCGCTGACGCGGTCACCTCAGGTGAGGTGGTGCAGGGGACGGGCAGTCTCGGGAGGCGGACCGTCGCGGCGGGCGAGCGGTAGCATGGAGCGCCGGCCGAAAAAAAGATGGGCCTCCGCGAGGGAGGCCCATCCGAACTGCGAACCGATCCGGCCCGCCTCAGTAGGTCTTGTGCAGCTCCGGCTGGAGGCCGTGCACCTCGCCACCGACATCCGACCAGATCTTCTTCTTCACGTAGTAGAGCAGGCCCGACAGCACGATCAGGAACAGGATCACCCTCAAGCCCAGGGCCTTGCGGTCCATCATGTGCGGCTCGGCCGCCCACATCAGGAAGGCCGAGACATCCTTGCCGTACTGGTCCAGCGTCTCGGGCACGACCGGCTGGCCCTGATCGTTCTTGGGGTAGGAGACCTGCCCGTCGGTGATCGGCGGCGGCATCGCGATGATGTGGCCCGGATAGTACTTGTTGTAGTGGCCGCCCTCCGGCAGCGCGAAGTCCTTCGGCGGATCCTGGTAGCCGTTGATCAGGGCGTGGATGTAGTCCGGCCCCTGCTCCGAGTAGCCGACGAGCGGCAGCCAGTCGGTCAGGAAGTAGAGCGAGCCGCGGGAGAAGGTCCGCGCCTTGGCGATGACCGAGAAGTCCGGCGGGGCCTTGCCGCCGTTGGCCGCGGCCGCAGCCTGATCGTTCGGGAAGGGCGGCGGGAAGGTGTCGGCCGGGCGGCCGGGCCGCTCGAACATGTCGCCGGCGTCGTTCGGCCCGTCCTTCACTTG
Source organism: Methylobacterium sp. UNC300MFChir4.1 (assembly GCF_900110155.1). Taxonomy (NCBI): domain Bacteria; kingdom Pseudomonadati; phylum Pseudomonadota; class Alphaproteobacteria; order Hyphomicrobiales; family Methylobacteriaceae; genus Methylobacterium; species Methylobacterium sp. UNC300MFChir4.1. Next base: position 69,790 of record NZ_FOCS01000019.1, read on the forward strand.
GTAGGTCGCGGCCAGCGCCTTGACCTGCCCGGCGGAGAAGTGCGGCCCTCCCTCCTGCGCGAGGTTGCGGAAGGAGACCAGCTTCATCGAGTGGCAGGCGGAGCAGACCTCCTTGTAGACCTGGAAGCCGCGCTGCAGCTGCGCGGTGTCGAAGCGGCCGAACACGCCGGCGAAGCTCCAGTTCACGCGGGCCGGGATCGGCCCGCCATGCCCTTCCTGGGCGGAGACCGGCACGGCGCCGATCAGCAGGGCCGCCAGGGCGGCCGCGGCGGTCGTCGAGAGGACGCGGGTCATCATCATGGTCCTGTCGTCAGCCCGTCAGCCTTTGGTGGTCGGAGCGGCGGCGGCGCCCGCCGGCATGCCGGATCCGGTCACCTGCTTGCCCGGTCCGGTCACGCTCTCGAGGATCGAGCCCGGCAACTTCTTCGGCGTCTCGAACAGGCCGCAGAGCGGCATGACGATCAGGAAGTGCGCGAAGTAGTAGGCGGTGCAGACCTGGGCGGCGAGCACGTAGCCGCCCTCCGGGGGCTGCGAGCCGAGCCAGCCGAGGAGGAGGGTCGCGCCGATGAACACCCAGAAGAACTGGCGGTAGATCGGCCGGTAGTTGCACGACCGGATCCGCGACGTGTCGAGCCACGGCGCGAACGCCAGGATGATCACCGCCGAGAACATCAGGATGACGCCGCCGAGCTTGCTCGGGACCGCGCGCAGGATCGCGTAGAACGGCAGGAAGTACCATTCCGGCACGATGTGCGCGGGCGTCACCGCCGGGTTCGCCTGGATGTAGTTGTCGGCGTGGCCGAGATAGTTCGGCTGGTAGAACAGGAACCACGCGAACAGGATCATGAACACGCAGGTCGCGAACACGTCCTTGACCGTCGCGTAGGGCGTGAACGGCACCGCGTCCTTGCCCGACTTGATCGGGATGCCGGCCGGGTTGTTCTGCCCGGTGACGTGCAGGGCCCAGACGTGCAGCACGACCACGCCGGCAATCATCCACGGCAGCAGGTAGTGCAGCGAGAAGAAGCGGTTCACGGTCGGGTTGCCCACCGAGTAGCCGCCCCACAGCAGGGTCTGAATCGTGTCGCCGACCACCGGGATCGCCGCCAGGATGTTGGTGATGACGGTCGCGCCCCAGAAGCTCATCTGGCCCCACGGCAGCGTGTAGCCGAGGAAGGCGGTCGCCATCATCAAGAGGTAGATGACGACGCCGAGGATGTAGAGCACCTCGCGCGGCGCCTTGTACGACCCGTAATAGAGGGCGCGGAACATGTGGACGTAGACGGCCACGAAGAACATCGAGGCACCGTTGGCGTGCGCGTAGCGCAGCAGCCAGCCGTAGTTCACGTCGCGCATGATCTTCTCGACGGAGGTAAAGGCACCTGTCGCCGAGGGCTCGTAGTGCATCGCCAGCCAGATGCCGGTGACGATCTGGATTCCCAGGAAGGCGGCGAGGATCGCCCCGAAGGTCCAGAAGTAGTTGAGGTTCCGCGGAACCGGGTAGGCGATGAAGGACGAGTGCACCAGCCCGGCAATGGGCAGGCGCGCCTCGAACCATTTGGCCACGCGGCTCTTCGGGACGTAGGTGCTGGCTGTTCCGCTCATGCTTCCGTCCTCCTCAGGCCGCTTCCTTGCCGCCTTCGCCGATCCGGATCTTGGTATCGGTCTGGAAGGCGTAGGGCGGGATCGGCAGGTTGATGGGCGCCGGTCCGTGGCGCACGCGACCCACCGCGTCGAATTGCGAGCCGTGGCACGGGCAGGCCCAGCCCTCGAAATTGCCCTGGTGGCCGATCGGCACGCAGCCGAGATGCGTACAGTTGCCGTAGACCACCAGCCACTGGTCGTGGCCGCTCTTGACCCGCGTCGGGAAGGCGGCCGGATCGATCATGGCCGAGAGCGGGACCGCCTTCATGTCGGTCACTTCCTTGGCGGTCAGCTTGCGCACGAAGATCAGCTTGCCGCGCCAGAAGACGTTGATGATCTGACCGTCCTGGATCGGTGTCAGGTCGACCTCGATCGGCGCGCCGGCGGCGATCGTGTCGGCGTCGGGCGCCATGGAGGAGATCAGCGGCCAGACGACGGCTCCCGCCCCGACCGCCAACCCGGCGCCCGTCGCCAGGAACAGAAAGTCACGGCGGCTGCCCTCATGACCAGAGACCGCGGCAGCGGCGGCTGATGTGTTCGCCAAGGTTCGGAACTCCATGCGTCGGCGTCAGGGCCGCAGGTGCCCTCGTCCCGGCTCGTCCCGGGAACAAAGCATTATGGTTCTAATCTGAGCAATGAGACCGTCTGCCGCCCCCGAGTCAAGCCGCAGTGTGCGGCGCGGCGATAAGGTCGCCCCTCGATCGTAGCGGTATGTTGCCGGCAATCTCGCTCCTCCGACGCTCAGGCGACGGCGCTGTCGTACCGGGCCGTCCCGTCATCGAGAAAGCCGCCCGACTGCCGCGACCACAGCCCGGCATAGACGCCGCCGGCGGCGACCAGTTCGGCGTGAGTCCCCTCCTCGATGATCCGGCCTCGGTCGATCACGACCAGCCGGTCGAGGGCCGCGATCGTCGACAGGCGATGCGCGATGGCCAGCACGGTCTTGCCGGCCATCAGCGTGTCGAGCGATTCCTGGATCGCCGCCTCGACCTGACTGTCGAGCGCCGAGGTCGCCTCGTCGAGAATCAGGATCGGCGCGTCCTTCAGCATGACGCGGGCGATGGCGATGCGCTGGCGCTGGCCGCCGGACAGCTTGACGCCCCGCTCGCCGACCTGGGCGTCGTAGCCGCGCCGGCCCTTGTGGTCGACGAGGTCGGCGATGAACGTGTCCGCGTGGGCGAGCCGCGCGGCCCGCTCGATCTCCGCCTGGGTGGCGCCGGGGCGGCCGTAGGCGATGTTGTCGCGGATGGAGCGGTGCAGCAGGGAAGTGTCCTGGCTGACCATCGCGATGGCCTCGCGCAGGGATCGCTGGGTCACCGTCGCAATGTCCTGGCCGTCCACCAGGATCCGCCCGCTCTCCACGTCGTAGAGCCGCAGGAGCAGGCCCGCCAGGGTCGACTTGCCGGCGCCGCTGACGCCGACCAGCCCGACCTTCTCGCCCGGACGGATCGTCAGGGAGAAATCCTCGATGACGGTGGCGTCGCCGCGCCCGTAGTGGAAGCCGACCTCCTCGAACCGGATCTCGCCGCCGGTGACGGCGAGCGTCCGCGCGTCCGGCGCGTCGACGAGGGCGTGCGGCCGGGCCATCGTCTGCATGCTCTCCTGGACCACGCCCACATTCTCGAAGACGCCGCGCACGGTCTGCATGACCCAGCCCGACATGGCGATGAGCCTGAGGACCAGGGCGAGCCCCGCCGACGCCTCGCCGGTCGTCATGCCGCCGTCGCGCCACAGTACGAGGCAGGCCGCGCCGGTGGCGATCAGGAGCCCGCTGTTGAGCAGGCCGAGGAGGCTCGTCGTCAGGGTGACCAGCCGGAACTGGTGGAGATAGGCGGCGGTGTGGACTTCCACGGCGTCCTGCACCGCGGCCCGCTCCTCGCGGTCGCGGGCGAAGAGCTTCACCGTCAGAATGTTGGTGTAGCTGTCGACGATGCGGCCGATCAGCGTCGAGCGGGTGTCGGCGGTCTTGTGCGAGCGCGCGCGGGCTCGGGGCACGAACCACGCGGTCAGGGCCGCGTAGGCGGCGATCCAGAGCAGCACCGGGACGGCGAGCCACGGCGAGATCGCGCTGAACAGCCCGACCGCGGTGATCGCGTAGATCGCCACGTACAGGAGCGTGTCGATGAAGACGACGGCGAGTTCCCGCACCGCCGGGCCCACCTGGACGACGCGGTTGGCGAGCCGTCCCGAGAAGTCGCCCTGGAAATACGAGAGCGCGTGCCCGAGGGTGTAGAGATGCGCCCGCCAGCGGATCTGGCTGGTCGATTGCGGCACGACGAGCTGGTTGGACAGCACCTCGTGGGCCCAGATCGACAGCGGTCGCACCACGGCGATCAGCAGGACCACCAGCCCGAGCTCGACCGCGTGGTCCGACAGCACCGTCGCCCGGTCGGCCGAGCCGAGCAGGTCGATGAACCAGCGCATCACGAGGTAGAGGGAGGCCTCGACCGTGCCGGCGATCACCGCGATGACGAACAGCGCCGCCAGGGCGGCGCGGATCGGGCGCAGGTAGAACCAGGCGAAGCCGAGCACCGACCGCGGCGGCATCCGCGCCTCGTCGAAGGGCGCGAAGGGGTCGACGCGGCGTTCAAGCCAATCGAGGAACATGTTGATGGGGGCGTGACGCGGCGGGAGCCCCTCATGTAAGCGCCTCCCGCCGCGCGCCAACCGCGCGGCGTGGTCGCGCCGCCCGGCCTCAGCGGTTCAGGGCGAGGGCCGCGCCGGACTTGGTGAGGGCGCCTTCCAGGCCGCCGCCGCCCTGGCGCAGCCGCGCCGCCACCGAGCCGCCCGGCTGGTAGAGGTAGACCTCGCCGTCGCGGAAGTCCCAGGCCGAGACCCGCGCGAGATCCTTGTTGGCGCAGCCCGAGGCCGTCGCCCGGTAGAGGTCGAGGGCCGGGGTGCTCGAGAGCGTGACCTTGCAGTTCGCACCGGTCGCGTCCCGCGCATCCCAGCTTCCGACCACCGATGAGCGGCCGCCCGTGGCGACCGGCGGCGGCGGCGCCGGCGGGGCGACCGGCTCGGCGATCACGGTGGGGCCGCCGGCGGGCGGCGCGGCCGCCTGGGCACCGGGCGGGGGCGGCGCGTCGGGGCTCGCCGCGACGCCGGGCGGCGGCGCCAGCGGGGCCGCCGTCACCGTGCCCGACGGCATGGCCGGCACCGTGTCCAGGGACGCCTGGGGCGACGGCCCCCGGGTGCGCGGCCCGTCGAGGCGGCTGGAGGCGCAGGCGCCGAGGCTGGCGGCCAGACAGAGAACGGCGAACGTCGACAGGCTCGGGCGCAGCATCGGTCCACTTCGGGTCAGGATTCACGGCGCGGAGGCGCTTCGATCCTGACTCCGTGGCAATTGCGCTGTCCGCAAGGCAGCCCTCTCAGCCTGGACCAACTCTGCTGCGGAGAGCCGGCCTTTTCGGCCGGGTGTGGCCCTCAGGCCTCAACACCCGACTCGACTGCGCGATCAGAGCGTGCGCTCGACCATCATCTTCTTGATCTCGGCGATGGCCTTCGCCGGGTTCAGGCTCTTCGGGCACGTGTTGGCGCAGTTCATGATCGTGTGGCAGCGGTACAGCCGGAACGGGTCGTGCAGCCCGTCGAGGCGGTGGCCCGTGTTCTCGTCGCGCGAGTCGATCAGCCAGCGATAGGCCTGCAGCAGGGCCGCCGGGCCGAGGAACTTGTCGCCGTTCCACCAGTAGCTCGGGCACGACGTGGTGCAGCACGCGCACAGGATGCACTCGTAGAGGCCGTCGAGGCGGGAGCGGTCCTCCGGCGTCTGGCGCCACTCCTTCTCGGGCGCGGGCGTCTCGGTCTGGAGCCAGGGCTCGATGGCGGCGTGCTGGGCGTAGAAATTCGTCAGGTCCGGCACGAGATCCTTGAGGACCGGCATGTGCGGCAGCGGGTAGATCCGGATCGCACCGTCCTTGTCCTTGCGGGTCATCACCGGCAGGGCGTTGTCGGGGCTCTTGCACTCGTCGATGCCCATCGTGCAGGCGAGCGCGTTCTGCCCCTCGATGTTCATCGCGCAGGAGCCGCAGATGCCCTCGCGGCAGGAGCGGCGGAAGACCAGCGTCGAGTCGACCTTGTTCTTGATCCACAGCAGCGCGTCGAGGACCATCGGGCCGCAATCCTCGCGGTCGACCTGATAGGTGTCGATCCGCGGGTTGGCCCCGTCATCCGGGTTCCAGCGGTAGATCTTGAAGGTCTGCAGGTTCCTGGCGCCGGGCGGGGCCGGCCAGGACTTGCCCTGGGTGATCTGGGAATTCTTCGGAAGGTTGAACTGAGCCATGGTTCTCGACGGCTTCCGCTGGAGCAGGATGCGGCGGCCGGAGGGGTGAGGCCCCGCCGCCGCAGTCGTTGTGCAGAGTTGCAGATCAGTACACGCGCGCCTTGGGCTCGATGTACTGAATCTCGTTGGACATCGTGTAAGTGTGGACCGGGCGGTAATCGATGACCACTTGGTGCTGGCCCTCGTCGAGCCAGGACAGCGTGTGCTTCATCCAGTCCTTGTCGTCGCGGTCCGGGAAGTCCTCGCGCGCGTGGGCGCCGCGGGATTCCGTGCGGTTGGCGGCCGATTCCATCGTCACCACCGCCTGGCCGATCAGGTTGTCGAACTCCAGAGTCTCCAGGAGGTCGGTGTTCCAGACCAGCGACCGGTCGGTGATCTTCACGTCGGCGGCGGCGTTCCAGACCTTGTGGATCAGACCCTTGCCCTCCTCCAGCACCTCGCCGGTGCGGAACACGGCGCAGTTGTTCTGCATCGTCTTCTGCATCTCGGCACGGAGTTCGGCGGTCGGCGTCGAGCCGTTGGCGTAGCGGAACCGGTCGAGGCGCTCGAGGGCCTTGTCGGTCGCGCCCTTGGGCAACTCCATGGCCCGGCCGTTCGGCTCGACGATCTCGGCGCAGCGCTTGCCGGCGGCGCGGCCGAAGACCACGAGGTCGATCAGCGAGTTCGAGCCGAGGCGATTGGCGCCGTGGACGGAGACGCAGGCCGCCTCGCCGATCGCCATCAGCCCCGGGACCACCGTGTCGGGGTTGCCGTCGCGCAGCGTCAGCACCTCGCCGTGATAGTTCGTGGGGATGCCGCCCATGTTGTAGTGGACGGTCGGGATGACCGGGATCGGCTCCTTGGTCACGTCGACGCCCGCGAAGATCCGCGCGGATTCCGAGATGCCCGGCAGGCGCTCGTGCAGGATCTTCGGGTCCAGGTGGTCGAGGTGCAGGTAGATGTGGTCCTTGTTCTTGCCGACGCCGCGGCCGTCGCGGATCTCCATGGTCATAGAGCGCGAGACCACGTCACGCGAGGCGAGGTCCTTCGCCGACGGAGCGTAGCGCTCCATGAAGCGCTCGCCCTCGGAATTGGTGAGGTAGCCGCCCTCGCCGCGGGAGCCTTCAGTGATCAGGCAGCCCGCGCCGTAGATGCCGGTCGGGTGAAACTGCACGAACTCCATGTCCTGCAGCGGCAGGCCGGCGCGCAGCACCATGGCGTTGCCGTCGCCCGTGCAGGTATGGGCGGAGGTCGCCGAGAAGTAGGCGCGGCCGTAGCCGCCGGTCGCCAGGATGGTCATCTGGGCGCGGAAGCGGTGGATCTCGCCAGTGGCCTGATCGAGGGCGATGACGCCGCGGCAGCGGCCCTCGTCGTCCATGATCAGGTCCAGGGCGAAGTACTCGATGAAGAAATCGGTCTGGTTCTTCACCGCCTGCCCGTAGAGGGTGTGCAGCATCGCGTGGCCGGTCCGGTCGGCCGCCGCGCAGGTGCGCTGGGCGGTGCCCTTGCCGTAATCGGTCGTCATGCCGCCGAACGGGCGCTGGTAGATCTTGCCCTCCTCCGTGCGGGAGAACGGTACGCCCCAGTGCTCCAGCTCGTAGACGGCGGCGGGCGCGTTGCGCACGAGGTACTCGATGGCGTCCTGGTCGCCGAGCCAGTCCGATCCCTTCACGGTGTCGTACATGTGCCAGCGCCAGTCGTCCGGGCCCATGTTGCCCAGCGAGGCCGAGATGCCGCCCTGCGCCGCCACCGTGTGCGAGCGCGTCGGGAACACCTTGGTGATGCAGGCGGTGCGCAGGCCCGCTTCCGAGCAGCCCACCGTGGCGCGCAGTCCTGCGCCGCCCGCGCCGACGATCACGACGTCGAAGGCGTGATCGTGGATGGTGTAGGCAGGCCCGCTGCCGTTTGTGCCGTTGGCGGCCATGTTCGGCTCCTCGAGATCGATGTTGGCGGGGTCAGGCCGGCTGTCCGAAGCCGATGCGCAGGACCGCGTAGAGGCAGGCGACGGCCACGACGACCGCGTAGGCATTGTTGGCGAACACCGCCGCGATCTTCGTCGCCGGCGCGTGCACGTAGTCCTCGATGATCACCTGCATGCCGAGGCGCATGTGGACCGTGACCGACAGTAGCGCCAGGATCAGGAGGATCGACACCAGAGGGGTCGCGACGAGGAGCCGCGCCTCCACGTAGCCGCGGCCCGCCATCTTGGCGATGATCACCACGAAGCTCAGCATCAGCACGACGTTGGCGACGGCGGTCAGCCGCTGCAGCCACCAGTGCCCGGCGCCGTGATGGGAGACGCCGAGGCCGCGCACGCGGGCGCGCGGCGTGCGGATCGAGACGCGCGTGTCCTGCCGGACCTCTTCCTTAGCCATGTCGTCCTCCTCAGCGGACCAGAAGGGCGACCGCCCAGATGACGAGGGTGAGGGCCACCGAGCCGATCAGCGTCAGCCGGGCCATCGAGAGGCGCTTCTCCCGGTCGAAGCCGACGCCGGTGTCCCAGATCAGGTGCCGGATGCCGCCGAGCATGTGGTGCATCAGGATCCACGTGTAGACGAACAGGATCAGGCGCCCGAAGATCGAGCCGAAGAACCCGGCCACGTAAGAGTAGCCGGCCGGTCCCGAGGCCAGAGCCACGAGCCAGATCGCGACGAGAGCAGTCCCGCCGTAGAGCGCGGTGCCGGTGATGCGGTGGAACACCGACATCGCCATCGTCCAGGTCCAGCGATAGATCTGGAGATGCGGCGACATGGGCTGAGCCACTGTCGGGCGGGCGGTGGGTGCCATCGTGTTGAAGCCTCGCAGCTGCGAACTGGACCGTCTCTAATCTGGTAGCGCTAGAGCCTGAGCGGGCAACCCGCAATCCGTCATGGTGCGGCGCAATGTGCCCTCTGGGGCGACACTTTGCCGATTCTGTCACTTCAGCTGTCCCAGGAGGCGCCACCACGCGTAGTCGAGCGGTGCCGCCACGAGGAGCGACAGGAAACCGAAGCTCAGGGTGAGCCGGGTCGCGTCCCGGAGACGGACCCGCCCGAGCTCGCTGGCGAACACGATCGGGGGGGCCTGATAGGGGAAGAACAGTGTCGAGTAGCCGATCACCTGCAGCGAGACGACCGCGAAGGGTGACAGGCCGCTCGCCTCCGACATCTCGCCCGCGAGCGCCGTGTACAGGGCCGGGGCGCCGTTGGCGGTGACGAGGAGGGTCAGCACCGTGGCGATGCCGGTGAGCACCGCGAAGTTCTGCGTGGGTGCGTCGCGCGCCAGGGGGGCGACGGTCAGCAGGAGATGGCCGAGGCGCTCGCCGAGCCCGGTCTCGTTGACCAGGGCGACGAGGCCGAGCAGCGCCGCGATGTAGAAGCAGGTTCGCAGGTTCACCTGCTGGAACGCCTCCGGCGGCAGGACCCCGATCCGCGGCAGCAGGCAGACGACCGCCGCGGCGAGGCCGACCCAGGCGGGGGCAAGGCCGTGGAGGCTGTCGGTCATCCAGAGGATCAGCGTGCAGGCGAGGATCACCGCGAGGCGCCGCTCGGGCGGGGACAGCGGAGGAAGGTCCGGCAGGACCGGAGCGGCGGAGCCGAGGTCGTCCGGGAACAGCCGAACGATGAGGGCGACGAGCAGCACGCCCTTCACCAGCGCCAGGACCGGGGCATGCAGGAGGAAGTAGGAGAGGTACGACAGGTGCAGACCGAGCAGGTGCTCGGCCGAGCCGGCCATCACGAGGTTCGGGACGTTGGCGGGCAGGATCGCCGCAGAGAGGATCGGGGTGGCGAGGCCGACGGCCAGGACCGCACCCGTCCGCCCCGGGCGCCCTGCCGCGAGACCGAAGGCGTCGCAGAGTGCGAGGGTGACGGGGATCATCAGGGCGATGCGGCCCAGATTCGACGGCATGACGAAGGCGATGAGGAAGCTCAGCGTCACCAGCCCAGCGATGAAGCGGCCGTAGGAGCCGGAGAGCCGCAGGGCGAGGGTGCGCGCCATCCGGGCGCCCAGTCCGGTCCGGGTCATGCCCTGCCCCACCACCATGCCGGACAGGACCAGCCAGAACGCGGAGGACGAGAAGCCCGAGAACACCGTCGCGGCCGAGCCGAGACGCAGCAGCATCGCCAGTCCGAAGAAGGCGAGTGCCGTGACGATCTCGGGCAGCAGCGCGGTCGCCCACAGGCCCATGCACAGCACGAGCAGCGCCGCCGTCGCCGCAACCAGTCCCTCGCCGCTCACCGCGATCGTCCCCGCACCACGCTCCGCCGGAAGCGGCATCCTCATCGGATTGGAACGGTTCGCAATTCGGGACTTGTTGAGCGAGCCTTCGCCTGCGGCGAAGGCTGTGGATCCGGTGGGCCGATCTGGCCCAGGGGGCCTCACGGCAATGCCCGACCGAAGGCCGGCCGGGCGTCGCGCGGTTTGGAGGATGCGCCGCGGGGACGAGACCCGCGCCGCCTGGCTCAGTAGCCGTAGCCGTAGTAGCCGTTGCAGGCAGCCGGGTCGTAGGCGCCGTAGCCGTAAGTGTAGGCGCAATTGTCGTAGCCGTAGTCGAGACCGCCCAGGCCGTAACCGACGCCGAGGCCGAGGCCGAGGCCGGCGAGTCCGTAGCCGACGCCGCGTCCGTAGCGGTGGCCGTAATAGCCGCGGTTGACGAAGCCGCGACCGGCGATCCCGCGGTTCCCGATCCCGCCGAACCGGCCGGCCTGGTTATATCCGCCAGCCCGCAGGCCGCCGGTCCGGACGCCGCCGACGCCGGCCGCGCCGAGCCCGGCCCCGCGGAAGCCGCCGCCCAGTCCGCCGACCCGCGCCCCGCCGACGCCGTTCTGGAAGGCGCCGCCGCCGAAGCCGCCGTTCCGGAACGCTCCGCCGCCGACACTGCCGCCGCGCGAGCCGCCGCCGAAACCGCCACCGTGGAAACCGCCCCCGCCGAATCCGCCGCCGTGGAAGCCACCGCCGCCGAAGCCGCGGGCATCGGCGACGGTCGGCGCGAAAGCGACGGCCGCCAGGAGGGCGGTTGAAACGAGTGCCATACGATTCATGGGAAAGCTCAGCTTGATGTGTGGTGTCTTGACCTCTCAACACCGCTCGCAACGGCTGTATCCAAGCTTGAGTATTGTTGACGGCGTGGCAGTCGGTCGCTGCGTCGGTGCTCTGTCCGTTGCGGGCCTAAGCCTCTCCGAAGACTTCGCGGAACCTTACCGGAAAGGCGGTTCGTCGAAGCTTCGCAGCTTGCGCGAGTGGAGACCTTGCCGGTCGGCCCGAAGAACGTCGAGGGCCGCCAGCCCGACGCGGAGATGTTCCGAGACCGCCCGGTCGTAGAAGGCGTTGGCGGCACCCGGCAGCTTGATCTCGCCGTGGAGCGGCTTGTCGGAGACGCAGAGCAGCGCGCCATAGGGCACGCGCAGGCGGAAGCCCTGGGCGGCGACCGTGCCGCTCTCCATGTCCACCGCCACGGCGCGGGACTGGTTGATCCGACGCCGCTCCTGGCTGAAGCGCAGTTCCCAGTTGCGATCGTCGTAGGTCACCACCGTGCCGGTGCGCAGGCGCCGCTTGAGCGCGTCAGCCTGCTCGCCCGTCACCGCGGCGGCGGCGTCCTGAAGGGCGACCTGCACCTCGGCGAGGGCCGGCACCGGCACGTCCGGCGGCACGAGCTCGTCGAGGATACGGTCGCGGCGGAGGTAGGCGTGCGCCAGCACGTAGTCGCCGATGGTCTGCGACTGCCGCAGGCCGCCGCAATGGCCGACCATCAGCCAGCAATCCGGGCGCAGCACCGCGAGGTGGTCGGTGATCGTCTTCGCGTTCGAGGGGCCGACGCCGATATTGACCAGCGTCGTGCCCTGCTGGGTCCCGTCGGAATCGCGCGCCACCAAGTGGTAGGCCGGCATCTGATGGCGATGCCAGGGCGAGGCGGCGATCACAGCGGCCGGGTCTGCATCGGCCGCCTCGGCACGGGTCACGGACACGCCACCCGGCAGGACCAGCCGCTCGAACCCCTCCGCGCCCGAGGCGAGCCGCTCCAAGCCGTGGCGGACGAACTGGTCGACGTAGCGGTGATAGTTGGTGAGCAGGATCCAGGGCTGGACGTCGCGCCAGTCGCAGCCGGTGTAATGGACGAGGCGCCGGAGCGAGTAATCGACCCGAACCGCGTCGAACAGCGCCAGGGGCAGCGGCTCGCCAGGAATCTGGTCGAACAGTCCGTCCGCGATCTCGTCGCCCACGAGCGACAGGAGCGGCACCGGGAAGTAGGTGGCGAGGTCAGCGCCGTCGACGGTCCGCCCGCGCGCGTCCAGCCCGGCCTCCAGCACGTAGGGATAGGGAATCTCCTGCGCGCTGAGACCGACCTCGAGGGCGATGCCGTAGTCGGCGATCAGCGGCTCCAGCTGGCGGGTCAGGTACGTCCGGAAGAATCCCGGATGCGTGATTGTGGTGGCGTAGGTGCCGGCGGCCTGGAGCTTGGCGGTGGCGCGCCGGACCCGGGGCAGCGGCCCGTCCGGGCGATAGCTGATCCGCAGCTCCGGGTAGCGGAAGGCGAGACGCTCCGTGGCGTCCGGCGGCGGCCCGCCGGCGAGGTAGCGCTCCAGCGCGGTCCGCAGGGCGCCGGCCGCGTCGTCGTAGAGCTCGACCAGCCGGTCGATGGCGGTCGCGGCATCCGCCACCGCCTGCATCGGCCGCAATTCCCGCTCGATCATGTCGCCTCCGTTCCTTCTGCCGGATCTACACCCCGCGCCATCCGGGGGCGAGATGCGGGGTTGCGAGCCGCGGACACATGGCCGACAAGCCGACCGGCGCGGAGCGCGAAGGCGAGGACGCGGGCATGGACACGGGGCTGGACGCGGATGAGTTCGGGACCCGTCCCGGTGAAGAGAGGGCCGCCCTGCCCGCGACCTTCGACGCGGGCCTCCACTTCATCGGCCGGCTGCGCACGCCCTGGCAGGCGCGGTCCGACTGTCCGAAGAACGGCCAGCAGGCCGACGCAATCTGCACCGTCGAGGTCGATCCGGCCTACGCCCCCGGCCTGCGCAACGTCACGGGCTGTACGCACCTGATCCTCCTCTACTGGATGGACCGGGCGACCCGCGGCCTCGTGATCCAGCGGCCGCGCCACGCCGACGGCCCCAGGGGCACGTTCTCCCTGCGCTCGCCCGCCCGTCCCAACCCGATCGCCCTGTCGGTCGTGGAACTGCTCGGCCGCGTCGGCGACACGCTCCGCGTGCGCGGGCTCGACTGCCTCGACGGCACGCCGCTCCTCGACATCAAGCCCTACTACGCCTCGACGGACGCGCGGCCCGACGCCCGGGTCGACCGGGCCGGGGCCGAGCCGTGAAGCGCGTCGTTTCCCTCGTTCTCGGCGGGCTCGCCCTCCTGGCGATCGGCGGCTTCGCCGGGTGGCGCCTGCACCGGCCGGGGGCCGACGCACGGGCCTACGCGGAGATGCGCCTGATCGCCGTGCAGGTCAGCCTCGACGAGGCGCCGCCGGACTACGTGTTCTGGGCCGGCGATTCCCAGGTGGAGCTGCAGCCCGGGAGCCAGCGGCCCTGCGGGCTCGACTTCCTCAACGGCGGGATCAGCGGCGCGACCGCGGGCAGCTACGCGGACTACCTCGCGCGCCTGACCTTCAAGGTGCATCCCCGGCTCGCGGTCCTGACCATCGGGACCAACGACATCCTGGTGAAGAACAACCCGCAGCTGCACAAGCCGACCGAGCAGTTCGAGGCCGCCGCCGAGACGATCGTCAAGCGGCTGCAGACCCTCAGCCCGCGCGTCGTGGTGACCGCCCTCCCCCCGGTGGGTCGCGAGATCGGCAAGCTGGTCGATTCCGGCGCGGTCGCGGATTACTCGCGCCGGTTGCAGAACCTCTGCGGTCGGCTCGGCTGCGTCTTCACGGATCCGTTCGCCGCCCTGCGCGACGGCGATACGGGTTACGCCAAGCCCGGCGCCCTGCGCGACGGGCTGCACCTCGCGGCGTTCCGGCCGGCGCTGAAGGCGGTCGAGCCGGCGCTCTGCACCCCGTGAGGACCGGCGCCGCGTCATCGCGAGCGGAGCGAAGCAATCCAGGAGCGCGACACGGATCGAAGCGTCACGCTGCTCTGGGTCGCTTAGCTCCGCTCGCGATGACGGCGCGGGAATCGGGTCGGACGCCGGCTCACTCCCACTCAATCGTGCCAGGTGGCTTCGAGGTGATGTCGTAGGTCACCCGGTTGATGCCCTTCACCTCGTTGATGATCCGGGTCGCGACCCGGCCCAGGAAGGCCATGTCGAACGGGTAGAAGTCGGCGGTCATGCCGTCGACCGAGGTGACGGCGCGCAGCGCGCAGACGTGGTCGTAGGTGCGCCCGTCGCCCATCACGCCGACGGTCTTCACCGGCAGGATCACCGCGAAGGCCTGCCAGATCGTGTCGTAGAGGCCGGCCTGCCGGATCTCGTCGAGGTAGATCGCGTCGGCCTTGCGCAGGGCCTCCAGCTTCTCGCCGGTGATCGTGCCGGGGCAGCGGATCGCCAGGCCCGGGCCCGGGAACGGGTGGCGGCCGACGAAGCCCTCGGGCAGGCCGAGCTCCTTGCCGAGCACCCGGACCTCGTCCTTGAAAAGCTCGCGCAGCGGCTCCACGAGCTTCATGTTCATGCGCTCGGGCAGGCCGCCGACATTGTGGTGGCTCTTGATGGTCACGGACGGGCCGCCGGTGAACGACACGCTCTCGATCACGTCGGGGTAGAGCGTGCCCTGCGCGAGGAACTTCGCCCCGCCGATCTTCTTCGATTCGGCCTCGAAAACGTCGATGAACAGGCGGCCGATCGTCTTGCGCTTGATTTCCGGGTCGCTGACGCCCTCCAGAGCCGCGAGGAACATCCCCGACGCCTCCACGTGGACCAGCGGGATGTTGTAGTGGTCGCGGAACAGCGCCACGACCTGCTCGGCCTCGCCGAGGCGCAGGAGCCCGTGGTCGACGAACACGCAGGTCAGCTGATCGCCGATCGCCTCGTGGATCAGCACCGCCGCCACGGCCGAATCGACGCCGCCCGAAAGGCCGCAGATCACCTTCTCGGAGCCGACCTGCTCGCGGATCTTGGCGATGGCCTCCTCGCGGTAGGCGCCCATGGTCCAGTCGCCCGAGCAGCCCGCGACGTCGCGCACGAAGTTGCGGATCAGCAGGGCGCCGTGGGGCGTGTGCGCCACCTCCGGGTGGAACTGGACCGCGTAGTAGTTGCGGGCCTCGTCGGCCACCGCCGCGAAGGGCGCGTTCCTGGAGATCGCCACGGTGGTGAAGCCGTCCGGCAGCTTGGTGACGCGATCACCGTGGCTCATCCAGACCGGGTACTTCTCGCCCTTGTGCCAGACGCCCTTGAACAGCGGGCAGTCGGCCAGGATCTCGACCTCGGCGCGGCCGAACTCCGCGTGGTGGCCGCCCTCGACGGCGCCGCCGAGCTGGGCCGCCATGGTCTGCTGGCCGTAGCAGATGCCGAAGACCGGGACGCCCGAATCGAACACCAGTTGGGGCGCGCGGGGCGAGGCCTCGACGGTCACCGATTCGGGGCCGCCGGAGAGGATCACGCCCTTGGGCTTCTGCTCGCGGAACGCGGCCTCGGCCTTCGTGAAGGGCACGATCTCGCAGTAGACGCCCTCCTCGCGCACTCGGCGGGCGATGAGCTGCGTCACCTGAGAGCCGAAATCGACGATCAGGATCTTGTCGTGGTCGGTGTTCATCGCGGGCGATTATCCGAAGCCCGCGGCGCGTGCAACGCACAAGTCCGGATTGTCCGGCCTTCCGACGTGCCGTCACCGATGGAATGCCGGACCCGGCCGTCAGGTCCCGCGCGTCGGCGTCGCCCCGTCGGTGCCGGCGCGGCCAGCCGCGCGCGGCGGTCTCGGCTGGCCCGACGCGCGCCAGTTCTCAGTCGAAGTTGCGGACCTTGGCCGAGCCGCCGAGGCTGATCGCGGGCTTCGCGGCGGCGCCGGCGAGGCTCACCTTCTTCTGGCCGGGCGGGGTCTTGGCGCGCAGCTGCGGGGCGGGCTCGGGCGTCGGTCGGGACGGCTTCAGGTGCGCCTGGCCGTGGATCACCGAGCCGATCTCCCCCGCCACGCGGATCAGGTCGTCGCGCTCACAGGAGCGGGCGACCTTCAGCCCGAGCTTGTGCATGTGGCTCTTGCCGTAGAGGTAGGCGGCGAGCTGCGCGCGCTTCAGCGGCGGGATCTGCTCCAGGATCAGCGGCAGGTCGAAGTCGTCGGCCCGGTACACGGAGCCCAGAACCTCGAGGGTCACCGGGCAATCGACTTCGGGCTCGGCGCCGCTGGTCGGATGCGCTTGCGTCATGGATGCCTCTCGGAGGTCGATGGATCGGGACCGGGCTCGGATGCCCCGGAGCCGGGGTCGAGTTCAACCCCTATCGGAACGGTGAGGTTCGCAATCCTGTCCTGCGCGGGCGCAGGCGTCGGTGGCGGGACCGGTTCGGGCTTCCAGGCGCCCAGGCAGCCGGTGCAGACCGATTCGATCACCGCGCGGGCATGGGCCTGCCGACGGGCCCAGAGCATCTCCCGGGCGAGGCGCGCCGCCTCGGCGTCCGGCAGCGGGCGGATGCGGATGAAGAGCGGCTCCTGCGCGGCGACGGGTGCCGGTGTCAGGGCGAGGAGCCCGAGCAGCGCCATCGCGGGATCGGCGGCACGCCACCGGCGCCGCGGCGCCGACCATGCAGGTCCCGCCATGTCACTCTCCCGCCCGGATCGAGCGCGATACCTCACCCGTCAGGGTAAACCGCCTCTTAACGGCCGCCGCGGCCGCGCGGAACTTCACCTCGGCAAGCCGGTAGAACCAGGGGGGACCGAGCGGGAGACGGCTTGATGCCTCAGATGTTCGACTGGATCTTCTTCGCGATCATGCTGCCGTTCCCGGCCTATCTGGTCTGGGACTTCATGCGGCATCGATAGGCGGGGCGAAACGGCACTCACCCGCCGGGCGCAGCGGCCGCGCGGCCGACCGGCGCGGTCCGTTCGGGCTCGATGTCCGGCTCCGCCGCCTGCTCGGCCCGCCGCCGCTCCTGCGCGCGCCCGAGCCAGACGCTGTTCACGAGCCACGCCATCGACAGCGGGATCGCGGCGCCGGCCACGCTGGCGCTGCCGAGCCCCATGCCCTGGATGCCGGTGAACGACCACGCGCCGACCTGATCGCCCAGCCGGTAGACGACCGTGTCGATGAAGCTCTTAGCCTTGTAGCGGTCCTCCCGGGGGACGACGGTGAACAGCACCTCGCGCACCGGCCGGGCGATCGCGAAGTTGCCGGCCCGGCGGAGTACCTGGAACGCCACGATGACGCCGATCGTCGGCCAGAGGGCGAGCGCCGCGAAGCCGAGGATGCTGAAGGCCGGGAGGATCGCCAGCGTCAGGGCGACGCCGATTCGGTTCACGATCCGGCCCGTGAGGAACAGCTGGATGCCCAGCGTGAGGACGTTCACCGCGAGGTCGACGCTGGCGAAGAACGCCGTCTGCGCGGCGCGGTCCGGGAAGCTCCGCTTCGCGATGCCCGCCTGCTCGAAGTACAGGAACGTCGAGGTCACCGAGAACAGCAGCAGGAACAGCGAGATGTTGAGCAGGTAGGGCGACGCGAGGGTCCGGGTGACGCCGGCGAGCACGCTGCCGCCGATCGTCCGGTCCTGACCGTCCTCGGGGCCCCCGTTCCGGCCCGGCACCTCGTGGAGCTGCGTCGACAGCGCCGCGAGCCCGCGCATGCAGAACACCGCGACCTCGAGGAGCGCCACCGCGCAGAGCATCAGGCCCCAGGTCGGGACGTTCTTGGCCAGGATCGCGGTGGTCGCCGAGCCCGCGATGGCGCCGAGCGTCGCGCCGGCCGCGATGAAGCCGAACAGCCGCTTGCCCTGGGCGTTCGAGAACACGTCGACGATCGTCGCCCAGAAGATCGAGACCACGAACAGGTTGAAGATCGACAGCCAGACGAAGAACACCCGGCCGATCCACACGCCCCACTCGGCGGGCGCGAGGTAGAGCGTCAGCGCGAACGCCAGGATGTTGGCCGCGAAGAACCGATAGGTGATCGGCACGAACCGCGCCCGCGGCATCCGTTTCACCAGGTAGGCGAAGGGCAGGTTGAGGGCGAGCATCCCCACGAGGGTGGCGGTGAACAGCCAGGGCAGGTTCTCGATGCCGCCGGCGACGCCCATCTGGTCCCGGATCGGGCGCAGGACGTAGTAGGCGGCCAAGATCGAGAAGATGTAGGCCCACGACCAGGCCAGCGCCCGGCCCTCGCCGGGCTGAACGTCGATCAGGCGCGCGAGCGTGCCGCGGGCGGGTTCAGGCATGGGCCGATCTCACCGGAATGGGCTTCTTCCCCGGACGGGCCTCCCTCGGGGAAGGCTCGGTCGGCCCCCTCGCCGTTGCGGGGCCCGGCAAGGGGCCGGGCGACGCGCCTACTTCGCCAATCCGAGTTTCTCGCGCATCTCCGGCGCGGTGACGTCGTGACCGAAGCCCGGGCTGCCCATGGCGAACTTGTCGGCATCCTTGAGCGGGCCGACCACCACCGGGTCGAACCCGGCATCGCGGACGAGGCCCTCGGCGACCTTCAGCGCCTCCGGGTCGTCCCCGGCGATCGGGATCGCCATCCGCCCGCCCGCACGACCCTTGCCGCCGTCCGCGCCCTCCTTGGCGAAGATCTTGTAATTGGCCGCGTTGAAGGCGCGCACGATCTTGGCGCCGGGGAAGTACTTGGCCGAGGTCGCGCCGATCCCGCTGGCCTGGACCTCGTCGTAGAGCGCGCCGTCGCGCTTCTGCGTGGCGTTGCCGGCATCGAGGACGACCTTCCCCTTGAGGGACGGGCCGATCTCCTTCGCGAGGTCCGGATAGGCCTTGTAGGGGACGGCGATGAACACGGCGTCGCCGAACTTGATCGCCTCCTCGGGCGTGCCGGCCCTGGCCTTGGGCCCGAGCTCCGAGACCATCGCGGCGAGCTGCTCCGGGTGGCGGGAGGCGAACATGACCTCGTGGCCGTCCTTGACCCAGAGCGACCCGATCGTGCCGCCGATGTTCCCGGCGCCGATCACGCCGATCCGGATCTTCTTCGCGCCGTCCTGGGCCGCGGCGGGCACGGAAGCGGGAAGAGCGGCGGCCACGGCGAGGCCGGCCGCGAGGGCGAGCGCCGCGCGGCGCGAGGTGAGATCAGACCGCATCGATGAACGTCTCCATCTGCTTGCGCTGCGCCGCGTCGGGCAGCTTGCCCCGCGCGGCCCCGAGGTTGTCCTCGACATAGGCGGCCTTCGCCATGCCGGGGATCGGGCAGGTCACGGCCGGGTTGCCGAGCACGTATTTCAGGAAGAACTGCGGCCAGCTCGCGCAGCCGAGATCCTTGGCGACCGCCGGCAACTCCTTGCCCTGGACCGCCTTGAACAGGCGATCGCGGCCGAACGGCACGTTGGTCATCACCGCCACGCCGCGATCCGCGGCCAGCGGGAGCACGCGCTCCGCGGCGGCACGGTTGTCGATGGCGTAGTTCACCTGGATGAAGTCGAGGCTCTCGCGCTTCATGACGGCCTCCAGGGCGTCGAGCTGGTTGTCGCGCCAGACCGTGACGCCGACGTACCGGACGCGCTTCTGCGCCTTCAGATCGCGCAGGACCGCCAGATTCCCGGTCACGTCGATCAGGTTGTGGACCGCCACCAGGTCGAGGGTGTCGACCTTCATGCGCTTCAGCGATCGGTCGAACTCCGCCAGCGTCGCGTCGCGGCCGGTCGTGTCGACCTTGCTGGCGAGGAAGATCTTCTGGCGCAGGCCGGGCTCCGCCAGGATCAGGCCGAGGACGTCCTCGGCGGTGCCGTAGCTCGGGGCCGTGTCGATCACCGATCCGCCGAGTGCGACGAAGGTCTTCACCGCCTCCTTCAGGGGCGCCACCGCCTCGGGCGTCGGCTCGACCTCGTAGCGCCGGGACGTGCCGATCCCGATGGCCGGGAGCGTCTCGCCGGTGGAGGGTATCGGGCGGCGGATCAGCGGCTCGGCCGCCGCGGCGAGGCGGCCGGCGAGCGGGGCGATAGCGGCTGCGGCGATGACGGCGCGACGGGATACGGGCATGGCCGGCCTCCGACGGATTCAGGACCCGCCGGGAGATAGGGCGCGTCCGCGCTCTGTGTATTCTTAATTCTCACGCTTCCGCGAGGGATGCGCGCTGCACCTTCGAGGCTCGGGCTAATCTTCCTCGGGCGGGTCCTCGAATTCCGCGCCCTCGGTATCGGGGGCGATGCGGAACCGGTACTCGTCGATCGCCAGGAACGCCCGGTGGGCGACCTGCGGGTCGATCCCGTCGCGGACGACCAGGGTCTGGAAGTCGATGAACAGGCGCGCGACGCGGGCCTCCTCCGTCAGGGTGGCCAGGGCGGACGAGCTCGCGCCGGCGCGCATCATGTAGCGCTTGGCCTCTCCGGCCGCGTCTGGCGCGGGCAGAACGACGACCTGCCCGGCGGTTTCCGGCTTCAGTTCCGCCCAGCGGACGGGCGTCCAGGCGATGATGGCGTCGGTGTGCTTCATCGAAGGCTCCGGCAGGTGGACGGGGATCCGCCTACCGGGCGCGGCCGGGAACGTCGAGGCTCCCGGCGTTCCGGATCAGGGTGCGCGCTCCATCTGGCCACGGATCTCGCCCTTCGGGTTCGCGGCGGTGTGGAGGTTGAAGTAGACCTTCCCCGCCTCGAGATCGGCGGCCTTGGCGTCGTCGAGGGTCGCCTCGCCGGTGAAGGGGCTGCTCGCCGCCGTCACCGGCACGAGCACGCCGGCATTCTCGCCCGCCTTGGCCGGCCCGTGGAAATGGGCGGCCGTGACCGGCCCGGTGAGGCCGCTGTACTGGCCCGACCAGATCAGGCGCTTGGTGGCGGGATCGAAGGTCATGGTGATCTCGCCCTTGCCGGAGGACGCGGTTGCCGGCACCTCGCTGCCGCCGGTGAGCGCCGCGCGGTAGGTGACGTCCTTGCCCGCGGCGAATGCCGGACCCGTGGCGAGCGGCACCCCGAGGACGAGAAGGGCGGCGAGGCTGGTGGTCCAGCGATGGCTCTTGCGCGCTGTCATCGAACGCTCCGCGATCTGACGGGCCGTCGAGCGGCCCGTGCCAAACCTAGCGGGCCGGGACGGGTCGGACATGGCGGACGGGCTGTCGCCGAGCGATTCTCGGTGACAGCCAAGCGTTTCCCTCCCGCGCGCGACGGCACGCGGCCTGCCCGACCTCCGGAGGCGCGATTTGCTCACCAGAAGACGTTGACACGGAGCGCCCGCTCTTCCTATACCGCCGCCACTGCACGCATCGTCTCGATGGACGGTCGCGGCTCGTGGCGGGGTAGCTCAGCTGGTTAGAGCAGAGGAATCATAATCCTTGTGTCGGGGGTTCAAATCCCTCCCTCGCTACCAAAATCCCCAGGACGATTACCAGAGCCTGGACATAGACTTAGAAGCCGTAGAGCACACCGGACGAACGCCGAGCCCTGGACCCACCGTCCGGGGCTTTCTCGTTCTCGGACGGGTTTCGGACGGGGTTTGCCTGAACCGTCCGAGTTCGGGTCTCGGACGGGCTAGCCGATCCGACGCAGCAGCCGGCGTTCCCGACGGTCCCGGCCGAGGGCCCGGGCGAGATCCCGGGGGCGCTCGGCCGACACGAAGCCCGACGGAGCGCGCCGGTTGCCCGAGGCCTCCGCGAGGTCCTCGGCGAGCGCCCGGCACAGGGCGTCCCGCTCCTCGGCCGACGCCATCGCGATCTCGTCGTAACCAGTCATGAACCCTCTCCGCATTGAGAACGAAATAGGAACATGCGGACCGGTTTCAACGGGACGGCCTTATGCGGAGGTTATCCCGCTCAGGGGTGCCTTATGTTCAAGATATCCCGGTTTCGGGGCGGTCCGGCGCCCTTATGCGCAACCGGGCCGTCCATTCGAGGCGGTCGGGCTTACCCTTCCTTCACCATCGCCCAGGGTTGCCTCGCTCACCCGGTTGACCCCCCGTCCCGAGCTGCGATCCTCACGATTCGACCCCGCCCGAGAGGCCCCCGTGAAACGCCGAATAGCGCCCCCCGACACGAACCAACCGACACCCCCGGGGGCGTGACGCCGTGCGCGCAGCCCCCCTCACGGAGGCTGCCATGACCAAGAAGATCGCCGACCCCCGTTTCCCGACCGGGCGCGTCCTGTTCACGGCCGACACCCATTTCGGCCACCAAGGAGCCATCGGCCATTCCGACCGCCCCTTCGCCGACGTCGCCGAGATGGACCGGTTGCTGATCGAGGCGTGGAACGCCAGCGTCGGCAAGAACGACACCGTCTACCACCTCGGCGACTTCGCCCATAAGGCGAGCCCCGAGCGCTGCGCAGAGGTGTTCGCCCAACTCCGGGGACGGAAGCACTTGATCCGGGGTAACCACGACAGGAAGCGCACCCTGGACCTGCCTTGGGAGAGCATCCACGACCGGATGACCATCCGCCTCGCCGGGCACAAGGTCATCCTCGACCATTTCCCGCTGCGCTCTTGGGACAGCGCCTACCACGGCTCGCTGCACCTCTTCGGGCACGTGCACGGCGCGTTCGAGGGGACCAGCCAATCCTGCGACGTTGGCGTGGACGCTTGGCAGTACAGGCCGGTGACCCTGGACGAGATCCTGCCCCGGCTGGCGGCGACGCCGAACCCGCCGGAGGAGCGGCGCGGGGCGGACCCGGACGAGGACGACGACGCGGAATGACGAAGGGCCCCGGAGACGATCCGGGGCCCTTCGTTTAGGTGCCGCCCTCGATGTCCCGGGCGACCTCGGCTGCGTCGGCGGCCCGCTCCCGGAGGAGCCGGGCCAGGACCGGCCAGACCCAGTCCGGGATCTCCCGGCCCCCGTTCGACCAGCGCGACACGGAGCGGGGGTCGACCTCGTCCCGGGGGCCGTCCGGGTGGTGCGGCCCGAGGAGGCGCGCCATGGGCCGGCGCCAGTCGCCGTCACCGTACAGGGCCTCGCCTGCCCGGCGCAGGAGATCGGGATCGCGCATCAGCGCATGCCCGGGGCCGCGGCGGCATCCTCGTCCGCCGGCGCAGCGGCCCGCGCGAGTTCGGCCTGCCGCCGACGGACCTTCTCGACGCGACGTCCCTCCTTCACGCCGGCGACGTGCATCGACACCAACTGCCGCACGAAATCGCGGGGCAGTTGGTCGACACCGAGGAGCACGCAGACCTCGCCGAGGTCGTCCGACCGCCAGATCGCCACAGGGCGCCCCCGGGTGGTCTTCAGGACGTACGGCTCGGGGAGGTACCTCTCGATCTCCAGCGCCGCTTCGCTCTTGGGATACTCGAACGGTCGGCGCGGTCCGCCCTCGGCCATACGGGCCTCGATGGCGTCGGTGAGGGGGTGCGGCTGCGGGTGGATGTCTTCACGGTCATGGTCGCGGTTTCCCTAGCGAGGAGCGGCGATGCCTGCTCACGGGTCCATGGTATCGGTCGCGTCGCAATCGACAAGCGCCGCTAGGCGGAGAGCCCTCGCGATTCGGCGAACAGACGCTTCTCCTCGGCGCTGAGCCGCCCGTGCAGGTCGACGAGCTCGGCGTGCCGGGGATGCTCGCGGTCGAGGAGGTATGCCCGCAGCCGGGCAGCCGCGCCGCCGCACCGAGCCGCCCGGAGGCCCAGCGCCGCCGACCGCTCGTGGTGCTTCGGCTCCCTCCCGTCGATTAGCATCGGCCCGGCGTCGAGCGGGTTCCGGGCGATGACCGCGTCGAGGTCCGCCACCAGCGACGCCGCCCGGGCCTCCCGGCGCGCCGCGGCCAGCACGATGGGATCGGCAACGACGGCGAGCGCGGCCGCCTCCGTGGCGAGGACCTCCGCGAGCGGCGCGTCCTCGGCCTGCGCCGGGGCGACCGGCTCCGGCAGTACGACCGTCTCGGTCTGATGCACGACGGCGCAGGCCCCTCGGGCGACCGGGGGCAGCCTCGGGGAAAGGCGGAGGACGGGGCGGTGCTCAGCCATGATCGGCCTCCTTCGGCGGAGCGGGGGTCTCGTCGCAGACGCCCGTGGCGGCCCCGATCATCGCCAGGACGGCGAACGTGAAAACGAACCCCGACGCCACGATGCCCGTGATCCACCCGGCGCGGAGGACTTCCGACGCGTTGCCCGAGGCGACCGCCAGGATCGCGACGATGGCCCCGGCGGAGGTGGCGACCCGCCCGGGTCCGCCGCAGGTGAGGGTGAGGAGGGCGCGCATCAGGCGGCCCTCATCGCTGTGCTCTTGGTGACCCAGGCCGAGAGGGTGATCTCCAGCCACGTCCGCGGCACGATGAAATCACCGTCCTCGCTCTGCCAGCACTCGACGATACCGACGAGGCGTCCTGACACCCGCTCCGTCACGACTGCATAGGCGGTCAGGTCGTCCACGTACGTCAGGGGCATGTGCGGGTCGTCGATGCCTGAGAGCTCGACGCGGCACCCGTGCCGCTCGGCCATATCGTCGGCGAGGCACGCGCGGACGCCCCAGGTATCCTTCTCGGGCTCCTCGTCGTCGGGCTCGGCATCCGAACCCATCGTGCGCATGCGCTCGTTGTAGAGCGTCCAGACGTTGCCTTCCGGCCCATCGGCCGAAGCTCCGCCGAGCGCCCTCGTGATCGCGCCCGGCCAAGCCCGTCCCTCGCGGATCAGGCGGACGGCCTCCGCGTAGCCAGTCTCGGATTCCGGTGTCGAGGCCTTGGCGCCGGCTAGCGGTTCCTCAATCCGGCCGGGCTCCAGCGTCACCGCCGCGGGCTTGATATCCCGCTCGATGATCCCGATCACACCGGCATCGACGGCGGCCTTGTCGAGCGGCGTCACCGTACCGTCTCCCCGGACGTAGAGGCCGTGCAGGCGGGCGAGGGTCTCGTAGGTCGGCAGGAATTCCGCCGCGGCCGCGGGATCGTCCCGCCGCAGGACGTTCACCCAGGCCGTCCAGTCGGCGTCGGAGACCCCGGACCAGTCGCCAGTCCGGCGCGCCTCTCCGACGCGAGCGGCGCTCCCGGCAGGCATAGATGGCAACGGGGTCTCGCCGGGCCCGACGCTCAAGCGGATCTCGTTCTGCTCGTAGAGGGGCTCGTCCTGGACCGTTGGCACGATCTCAAAGCCGGCTTCTGCCAAGCTGCGAACGGCGATGGCGGCGAGCTCGAAGTATGTCGGCTGAAAGGGGTGCTGCATCAGCATTGTCTCACCGATGATGCTGACTGCCCTGGTGTTTGCGTCGGTCTCGCGCACGGGGCGCTCTCCTGTTCTGGGGGATGCTCGGAATCGTGGGCGCCACTGCCGCCTGGCGCGCGACGGGGTGTCCGATCAGGCCGCGGTCGCGCAGTCCTCCGCCATGCATTCCATGAGGTCGGCGTAATCGGGCGACTGGATCTCATCGAGCACGCCGGGACGCACCGGCGTCTCCAGGAAGGCCAGCACACGACGGCGGGCCTGCCCGGCACGGCGGCGGTGGTAGGCGTCGATCCGGTCGCGGGCCTCGCCCAACGTGACGCATGTCGGGCGACCACGGATCGCGATCACGAAACCCTTCAAGCCGAGGCCGTCGATTTGGACGCCGCGGTATTCCCAGGTCGGCCGGAAGCTTCCGTCCGGCCTCCTGAATGCGGGGATCACCTTCGTTGTGGGGTAGTCATTCTTGGCCATGTCTGCCTCTGGATCAGATGGAACGGTTCTTTGTTCTGGGCGCCACTGACCGCCTGACGCGTCGACGGACTCCTCAGGCCGGTGAGCAGACCCGGGGAAGGAAGTCGGTGAGCTCGATGGCCTCGGGCGCGCCGCAGAAATCCGGGCGCAGTGGCGTCCCCCTGCAGGGCTCCCCGTCCGGGACCGGCTCCCACGCCCCGATGACGACCGCCCGCCCGCGGATGCGGAGCGCGCTGAGGTTCATGAGCGGGATGTCGTCGGCGGAAGCCCGGAGGCGGTGCGGGATGACGGACCCGGCGGCACCCTCGACGCTTGCCAGGGCGGTCATGACCGGGCCGCGCCCGCTGCAGCCGGAGAGGTCCCAGACGTATCCGGCGGGTAGCTCGGCTGGAACGGGTGCCTCGGGGAAGTCAAAGGTCAGGTGGGTCATGACTGCCTCGGATGCTGGGGACGGGGACGCGGCGGAGGGACGGTGACGCGCGCCCGTCCGAGCGGCGGCACGGGCGGGCCTGATCGCGACGGGGGCGCCGGGGCGTCGGCATCGAGGCCCTCGACGATCTGCGCGTGAGCCTCGGCGGTCGTGGCGGCGGTGGGCGGCCGGTCGGCCTCCGCCAGGGCATCGGCCAGGACGTGGATCGCCTCGCGGGATGCCATGAGGAGAGACCGCTCGACCGCGCCGACGGCGTCCTGCAACAGCTTGGACCGCGGGCCCGCTGCGAAGGCCGGGTGCGCCTTAACCGCCGCGAGCGCCTCTGCGAGCCGGGCGCGGGTCTCGCGCGCGTCGAGGGTGACGAGGCCGTCCCCGAACGCGGTGCGGGTCGTCATGCCACCCTCCGGCGAAGCTCGGCGACGAGGCCGGGGATGCAGAGTGCGAGCAACCGCGCGTCCTTGAGGCTCTCGTGCCGCTCGTCGCGGTCGCCACGGTCGACGCCGAGGCGCTCGCACAGGGCATCGAGGCTGCCCTTCGCCTCGGGCCAGAGCATCTTGCTGAGGAGCCGGGTGTCCACGATGGGGCCCCACGACACGGCCCGGCCGGCGCGCTCGAACTCCATGTCGAGGAAGCCCACGTCGAAGGGGGCGTTGTGGGCGACGACCGTCGTCGCGCCGAACTCGTCGTCCTGTCCCGTCAGGATGCCGTCGACATCGCGGGCCCGGTCGGAGAACGGCGCGCAGGCCGCCAGCCGCTCGTCCGACAGGCCGTGCACCGCCAGGGCCTCCGGAGACGACTTCCGCCCCTCGGGGTTGAACGCGGCCACGTAGGCGGTGCGGGATTCGAGTGCGACGCCCTCGCCGTGCTGCCACTGCGGGCTACGGTCGGAACCGTACGTCGTCGTGGAGCAGACCTGGGCCTGGAGGATCGCGAGCGAGACCATCCGGTCGCCGTCGAGCGGATGCAGCCCGGTCGTCTCGCAGTCGATGCAGAGCACCGGCCTGGATAGCAGACGGAGGACCTCCCGCAGGTCGGGCAGGCGCTCGATGTCGACGGCGTCCCGTCCGGACACGCGCTGGACGACGGCGTGGTGGAGCGAACCGACCCGGGACTCCCTGTCGGCGACGAGGGTCCGCGTCAGGGCGATCTCGCGGCCGGTGAGGCGGTCGAGCTCCCCGCGCACGTAGGCGAGCTCGTCGGCGGGGTGGAAGGCCGCGCCGGGCGGCGCGACGGTAACGACTTCATTCATCGGTGGGCTCCTCGGCTGGACGGTAGGTCGGCTCGTCACGGCGCAGCCCGAGGGCGCTCAGGATCTTCGGGCCGGGCTCGGCATCGCCGGAGACGACGGACGACACGTACGAGGGCGCCACGCCGTGCATCCGGGCCCACGCCCGCTGCCCGCCGACCGCGGCGCAGGCGTGCATCAGGCGCTCGCGCACCGTCAGGCCCGACAACGATCTACTGGCTGTCCGTCTCCGCACCATCTTGCCCCGCGCAGTAAAACGCCGTCGCGACAAGCAGTATATGCCACCGTCGATGACCAGTTTCAATAGATTGGGCGGGCCAATATTAAGTGGTATCATAAAACGGCAAAGGTAGTTTTTATGATACCACTTATTCCGTGCAAGGGAGGCGGGGCCACCTTGGTTAACGGTGCCGGATTGCTTGTAATTGGCCAAGCATTTAGCTATTTTAAATGCATGATCTCCGTCCGTATCTCCGCTGACCGCTGGCTCTGGCGCGCCGAGCTCGCCGACCGCGCGACAGGTCACGTCGCGAACGGTTATCCACAGCGTGCTGTTCGGTTCGAGGGAATCGGACTTGCCATGATCGCGGTCCACGAGGTCGACGCACCGGCCGGCACGCTCCTCGTGTCGACGCCGGCCGGCACGTCATCCCGGGGCGCCGGCTACTGGGGCGGCTCGCACGCGGTCCACCGGCTAGGCGCCGACGGCTCCCTCACGGACGTGCCGATGGATGCCGCCGCTGACGAGCTCGACCCCACCGGCGCCGAGGCCCGCCTCCACCGGCGGCTCGCCCTGGCTGCCGGGCTGAGCCTCGAAACGACCCGCCTCCGCATGCGCGAGGGGCACGGCTACGAAGGTGGCACGTGCACCGAATGGGCGGGCTACTGGGCGATCATCGAGCGCGCCACCCGGTTACAGGTCTGGGCCCGGGCGCCCTCCTACGCCGAGATGACCGAAGCCGGCCTGCCCATCGCCCGCAGCGACACCCCAGAGGCCCGGGCCGCCGCGGCGCGGATTTGGGGCGCCTGAAAAATCCGTACGTGCGCCCCTGGTGCCATTCGTACGTGCGGCGACAATCGAGACCGGGACCACGTACGAACGGGAAGGACACCACCCACAATGAGGAAGTTCGCTCGAATGCTGGCCGCGGTCATCGCGGCGATGGCGGCGGCTACGAAGGTCGTCTGGGAAGGCGGCAAGGCCGTGCTCCGGTCGGTGATCCCGAGCCTGCCGATGCCCGCCGGTGACGACGTCGAGGAGGCCATGGAGCGGGTCGCGGCGACGCCCCCCGCCGACGGCGGCGCGCCCCTGCCGCTCGTCACTGTCGACGCGGGTCAGCGCTGTTTCGATTTCGCCCTGTCGAAACTGTCCGGTGGCCGCCACCCGGCGCCCGACATGACCCCAGTGCCGGACGACATCGTCCGGTGGGTCGCCAGCCTGCCCGACGCCGACCTCGGCCGCCTGACCCAGCATGGGCCGCGCAGGGTCGGCGAGCACGTCCTGGGGGTGAAGGCCATCGCCGACCTGCCCCTATGCCGGGCGCCGCGCGTCGAGCCCGGATTCGCGAAAATCGGTGACCGCATCCAGTACATCGGGGAGATCAAGAAGGCGGACGTCGGACCGCCTCCCGCGCGAGAGGAGACGTCACAGGAGCGGACGCTCGCGATCCTGGAGGACCTCATCGACGACCAGCCGGAGACGACGACGCTACGGGCCGCCTGACCGCACCAGCCACCACTGAACGAAAGAGGGCCGCCTCGAATGCCGGGGCGGCCCTCTTTTTGTTCGGAAATCTTGCTGCAGCCTATTGTGCCTTGCCCTGTGCACACATCGTCAGCATCTCTGCGCCCACTGTCGTGCGCACACGTGCCGACCTCATGCCGCCGAGTGCATCGAGCGGATCGCGGCGGCCATCCGGGCGAGCTTGCCCTCGGCGCCGAGGGCCCGCACGCGCCAGGTGTTGTTCTCTCCACGGAGCCGGGCAACCTCAGCCTGCAGGGCAGCGATAGTGACGGCGTCACCCTGAACCCGGGCGGCGACCTTGCCGACCGCCGACAGGGAACGCTCACGCTCCTCGTAGGCAGCCTCCTTGCGGGCGATGGCCCGATCCTGATGCAGGTCGAAAGCGATCCCGGCGAGGCGCTGCAGGCCGGCGTCAAGCGGCTGTACGATGGCGTGTGCGTTCATGGCGGCCCCCTGTGTCTCGCACATGAGATCGCCATCCGACGAATCCTGGCAAGCCGCGATTCACGTCAGGGTAAACACACACCTGGCCGGGAGTACGTAATCGTCTTCATCGAAACCCCCCTGCAGGAGGGCGTTCGTATTGTTGAGGAGCGCCCCGTTACTTCGTGGGTCTGTAACGCCGATGGGACGATCCTGTAACGCCGTGTGGGGGAAGCACGTGCGTCTTCGAGCAGCCCCACCGCACGGTGCGACCTGCCGTGGCGCAGCTTCGGGATTTCGTTGCGCACCGACACCCGCACGCCCTTCCCGTGCGGCGGTCGGCCTCCCGCACCACTGTGAACGAGCGTTTCTGCATCTTGGTAATCCGGTGCGATGGGACTGCCCCCTATCGCCCAGCTGCGCTGACCCATCACTCACAATTAAAGCAATTTTACGAGTTCTAATGATTAATTTAAATCATTCATTTTGATCACAAAGCAGCAATCCAATTTCTGGCTCCGCCCGCACCGTGGAAGACGCATCAAAGCGAAGATTAGGATCCAAATCAAACGGGCGTCGCATTCCTGCGACGCCCGCGAGACTGGTTCTATTTATTCTGCGGCTATCACGTACAAGATAGTGATGCTGGCGCGATAGATTGATCTATACTTTTTCCAGCCTTCGACGTCCCAAACGGACGATCCATCGAAACCGCCGGCGCTTTGCTTGATTGTCAGTCGATCAATACTTTTGCTGCGAGCAACTTCTGCTCGGACGACCGCATCGATCGCTGTTTCGTTCGGGTTAGCTGCAACACTGAATAGCCCATCGTGATTCCGATAGTGCACCTCGCGAGCAAGATGCACATAGCCAGTTTTTACATCTTCATGGTCAGACATAGACAAACACTCTGCCGCCAGTCTCATATGACTGACATCCACCCAACGATGGGTGGTAAAGTCGCACTAACGTTTAAACCGCCCTTAAGGGCGGGGAGAAGGCAGCAGGATCTAATAGACTAATTGTCTGCCGAAGGCAATGGTTCTGTTGAGGCGATCGTTTTAAGGTTAATGAATGATCCTGCTTCGTGTCGCCGCGCTCATAGATGTTAGCAAGTTGTACCGTTGCCGATCAATAAATTGAGGTCGTAGCCATAAGGGGCCTTCGTCACGCTGCGTGGCTAGAACGCCTTGGCAGCGGGCCGACGTCCTGTGCATGCGGCATCGGCTCGGATCTCCATCGATAGGCGCTTATGAATTCTTTGCTCATTGCCGCCGGGATGGCCATCTCCTCGAAGGTTAGCGGCCCAAGGCAGGTGAACGCCGCAGGCCGCTGACCGTCAACTCGCATGTGGGACCGGCCAGGGCTGGGTGGCATGATGCCGTGCCTCAAAGGCGCGGATCGCGTCGGCTTGGTCGAGGGTAGTCCCGATGGCGTCAAGTCCGCGTACGAGCGCGTCCTTACGCACCGGCGAGATGTCGAAGGCGAACCGCGTGCCGTCCGCAGCCAGGACCAGTTGGGCGGGTAGGTCGATGGTCAGTCGGTTGGGAGCGGGATCGACCGCCTGCGCCGAGAGGGTGCTCACCTCCTCAGGCTCCATCGAAATTAACAGCAGCCCGTTGTTGGCGGCGTTGTCGTTGAAGATGCCGGCGAAAGTCGTGACGATGATTGTCCGGATTCCCAGCTGCATCAGGCCCCACACAGCATGCTCGCGCGAGGAGCCACAACCGAAGTTCGGTCCGACCACAAGGACGCGCGCGTTTGCCTATTCCGGCCGGTTGAGCACGAAGTCGCGACACGGCGCGCCAGCGGTGTCGACGCGCATGTCCTGGAACGTGCCACTGTCGAGGCTGCTGCGGTCGATGTCTTTCAGGAACTGTTTGGGCATGATCACGTCCAAGAGCTGCCGCGCTGCCGGGCTCCTGCCGGCCCAGGGGCAACCTTGACCTTTAGATACGGATCGGACGTTCCGCTTTGCGCCCAAGACAGTCACTCACGCGCGGCTGCCCGAATCCCGAAAGCAGACACATATTTCGTTGTTACAATGGCGGGGATGCGCCTTTGGTCACCGCTTGGCCGGGCCCGACGGTATCCCAGAGGCAGATGTCGAAGGGGACAGCTTCGCTACGGCGTGGTGGCCGATTTGCAGCTCACACGGTGGGCACGTTTCGAGGCTCGACAAACTCGACTTCGGCGTGAGGAAGCGATCGCCACCAAGCGTCGGGCGCATGGAAGGCATTGTAGGCCAACCGCAGGACGGTCTCCGGCTGACGATGTGACGGGTCGACCTCGCCGCGGGCCTCGTTGCGGGCGAGGAGTGTCTCCCAGGTAAGGTCGAATACCTTCCACTCGACCGAGAGACCGTATCGCTCGATGACCTCAAGCTCGGCCTCGAACACCTCGCGGTTCAGGTGGGTGTCGGCCATCACCACGCTGAACCCCGCTGCCAGGGCCGCATCCAGGGCAGCGACCTTCACGCTGTGAAGAAGCCCGCGCGCCTCCTCGTCCCAGCCCGTCCGGCGCACCTGCCAGTAGACCTGACGGTCCGGTGGCCAGAATGTCTGGCGTAGGTCGTCCAGGGTGAGGTGCACCCAGCCCTGCAGCGGGTCGTACCGGCGCGCGTAAGTCGTCTTGCCCGCGCCGGGGCACCCGATCAGCCCCACCACCCGCTGCCGGCGCGGGGGTGCCTCAAAGTCCATGGAGCACTGGGTCAGGCATGGTTGGCGGCGTCCTCGTCCTCGTCGAGCTTGGGGTCAGCCTCGACGGTCTCACCGCGCAGGTAGCGCGCCTGGACCTCGGCGACACGGCGGGCAGCCTGCGCGTGGCGGTTCGATACGAGGCTGTCCGGGTCGAGGTCCCCGCCGCGCTTGGCCGCGAGCAAGTCAGGATCACCCCACCGGTCGAGGAGGGTCTGGAAGGCGTCGTGCCGGCCGACGTCGAAGGCAATCCGCTGGCCCATCATGTCCTTGTAGGGGTGGGCCGGATGAATGCCGGCGCAGGGGACCCAGCCTGCCGGGATCGGCGTGGTCGCCGCGTGCGTGCGGCCCACGCGCAGGAGCTTGGGCAGGACATGAGTGTGAGGGCCCTCCGGGCTGGTGCCGCCCGGGCCCGGGATCGAAGCGTAGACCTCGATGCGGCCGATCCGGGCGAGGAAGACTCGGTGGGGGCTCAGCGCGACGAGTTGGCGGCCGATGGAGCTCGCAGGGTCGAACAGGGGAAGCCCGACGCCGGACCGAAGACAGGCGATGGCTTCCGGGTCGCTCGTGCGCACGCAGGCATCGACCGCGAGGAGACCAAGGCCGAGGTCGAACAGGATGGCATCGCGGTCCCGTTCGCGGGCGGCGTCCCGGTCCGGGCCGAGTTCCGTTACCGCGCCGCGCCGGTTCATCGCGCAGCTCGCCTCAGGCAGGCAAAGGGCGACGGCGTGGTTCCAGCCGGTCGCGACGGCGGTCTCGTAGGCCACCGGACGCAGGTCGGGACTGGGAGCGAGCGCGATGGCGCCCCGCTCCGTCGCCAGACCCATGCGCCCGTCCGGCAGCGGCGACGTGGCCTCGTCGGGATCGCGCATGAACTCGGCGATGGCCCCGAAGCTGCCGAGGCTCCAGGCGGTGCCGGGATCCGCCAACGCCTCGCGCAGCAGGGTCGTGACCGCGTCAGCCCGTGATGGTGACGTCATCGCGTTCCTCCGTCTAAGCCCCGGACCGCGCCCAGGGCAGGATGTATCGGGATCCGTCAGAAGCCCAGCCCCGCTCGGCCGTAACCCCGAACGCCTTGGCAAGCAGGACGTCGGTCAGAGCTTCCTCCGGGGTATCGTCGGCGACGAGGCGGCCACCGGCCAGCACGACGATGCGATCGCAGAACCGGGCCGCGAGCGTCAGATCGTGCAGCACGGCGACGACACCGGTACCGTCTCGCGCGATGGCCCGGAGCAGCGCCATGGCGTCGAGCTGGTGCGCCGGGTCGAGGGCCGTGACCGGCTCGTCGACGAGAAGCCAAGGCGCCTCGACCGCCAGAGCCCGGGCGAGCAGCGCGCGCATGCGCTCGCCCGACGAGAGGGTCGGCTCGGCTCGGTCGGCGAGGTGGAGGATGTCGGCGCGCGCCATCGCCCGTGCGACCGCGGCATCGTCGACTTCGGTGGGGGATGCGAAGGCCCGGCGGTGCGGCAGCCGGCCGAGCGCCACGATCTCGCGAACCGTCATCGGCCAGCCGACCCCCGCACCCTGGAATAGGGCGGCGATGCGGCGAGCCCGTTCC
Source organism: Methylobacterium sp. UNC300MFChir4.1 (assembly GCF_900110155.1). Taxonomy (NCBI): domain Bacteria; kingdom Pseudomonadati; phylum Pseudomonadota; class Alphaproteobacteria; order Hyphomicrobiales; family Methylobacteriaceae; genus Methylobacterium; species Methylobacterium sp. UNC300MFChir4.1. Next base: position 103,392 of record NZ_FOCS01000019.1, read on the forward strand.
TCGCGGGCCAAGCCGGACAACGGATGGCCGTCGAGGGTGACCTGACCCTGCGTCGGGACAATGAGCCCCGCCAGGGCACGAAGGAGCGTGGTCTTACCGGCTCCGTTCGGGCCGACCAGCCCGATGAAGCGACCGGGCTCCAGGATCAGACCGATGTCCGAGACGATGGTCCGTCCATCCAGCGTCACCCGGGCGTCGTGCAGACCGAGGCTCATGCCCGCCTCCCGCGACCGCGTAGGAGCAGCACGATCAGGAATGGCGCCCCGACCAGCGCGGTCACCACGCCGAGCTTGAGTTCGGGTCGGGTGGCGAGCAGGCGCACGCCGATATCCGCTGCGAGGACCAGGACCGCTCCCGCGAGGCCGCTCGGCAGCAGACAGGCGCCGGGACGGGCACCGACGAGCGGTCGCATCAGATGCGGTACGACAAGGCCGACGAAGCCGATGGCTCCGGTAACCGCGACCCCGCTGCCGACCGCCAGGGCCGCACCGGTGACGAGACGCAGGCGCACGGAGACCAGGCCGACCCCGAGGCTCGCGGCGGTGTCCTCGCCGAGCGTCAGGGCGTCGAGGGCGGAGCCGGTCGACAGCATCAGGCCCCAGCCGACAGCCATCAGCGGCAGGCACAGGAGCACGTGGTCCAGGCTGCGGTCGCTGAGCGAACCCATCAGCCAGAACACGATCTCCAGGGCCGCGTATGGATTCGGCGACAGGTTCAGCGCCAGCGCGGTCAAAGCCCCGGCTAGGCTCGACAGCCCGACCCCTGCGAGGATCAGCCCGAGGGTGCTGCTGCCGCGGGCGGCGAGCGCGTTCAGGAGGAGCGCGGCGACGCCGGCGCCGGCGATGCCGCCGAGCGGCAGGGCGAGGCTCATGGTGGCAGCGAACCCGCCGTAGAAGACGATGACCGCGCCGAGCGCCGCCGCGGAGGAGATGCCGAGAATGCCGGGGTCCGCGAGCGGGTTGCGCAGGTAGCCCTGCATCGCGGCGCCGGTCAGGCCGAGGCTGAAGCCGACGAGGCCGCCGAGCAAGGCGCGCGGAACACGAAGCTCCCACAGGACCAGGGCCGGCAGCGTCGTGCGACCGAAGACGAGGTCTGCGAAGGCGGCGGGCACGTCGAAGGGCGCGTAGCCGATGGCGACGGAGGCGAGCGTCAGCGCGACGACGGCGATGCGGAGGATAGCGATGACGGAACGCCGGCCCCGCGGCGTGCCGAGGCGCCGGGATGCCGCGGGGCTGAGCGCGGTGACGGGGGCGTTCATGGTCCGGGCGCCCGTGCATTCGCAGCCTCGGCGAGCCGCGCAACGACCTCCGCGACCTGTGGCCCCGGACAGGTCCAGAAGCGGTTCGGAATGTCGACTGTCCGATGCGCTCGTGCGAAGGCCTGGAAGACGGGATGGTGCAGGAGTGTGTCGGCGAGCGAGGGCGAGCCCGGTGCGCCCTCGTCGACGACGATCAGGTCTGGGTTCGCCAGCGCCGCGGCTTCGAGGGGCACCTGCCCGAAGCGGTCACGCCCGATCTCGGCCGAGACGTTCACGAGGCCGGCGGCGCGGATCAGCGCGTCCCCGAGCCCGCCGGGCGCGACCGTGAAGGCGTTCGGACGCATCACCAAGGCACGCAGAGGCTGCTTGGCCGGGACGATGGCGGCAAGACGCGCATCGAGCGCCGCCACCATCGCCTTGCCCCGTTCGGGATGACCGAGCGCCGCTGCAACCTGCCGGATCTGCGCCCGGACGCCGTCGAGGTCGGCCGGCACACCGAGTTCGAGCACGGGGGCACCGACGCGCTTGAGCATGCCCACCGTCGTGCGCGTCGTGAAAGCACCTGCGATGACGAGGTCGGGTTTCAGGGCCACGACCTCCTCGGTGAGCCCCCGCGTTACCGGCAGCCCGAACGCCTCGCTCGCGACGGTCGACCCGCGCGGGTCACGGGCGAGGTAGGTGACGGCCAGCACCTGATCGCGGTCCGCCAGCCGCAGGACAAGTTCGTCGGCACACAGGTTCATCGAGACCACCCGCACGGATGCCGCCGCTGCGCCGAACGGCACGACGGACAAGATGGCCACGAGGGCGATCATGAGGCGCGACGGCATCCGCGACCTCAGAACGATGTCATGCGGACGCCGCCGTAGACGGCGAGCCCCGGCCCCTGGAAGCCGGTCGGGTTCTGGTAGCGCTGGTCGAACAGGTTATCGATCCGCCCGAACACCGTGAGGGTCTCGCTCCAGGCGTAGTTGACCGAGAGGTTCACCAGCGTGAAGCCGGGGGCTTTCAGGCGGGGCACGGAGAAGTCGCGGTTTCCGTCCACGAACGACCCCAGCACGATGAGCGTGCCGGTCATGGTCAGGCCCGGCATCAGGTTCCAGATTGCGGTCGCACTGACCTTGTTGCGTGGCCGGCGCAGCAGCTCTTGGTGGGCGATCTCGTCCTTCGTCACCGTGGTGGTCCAGTCCAGCCGCCCGCTCCAGAACTCATTGAAACGCAGGGCGACGAAGCTCTCGGTGCCGTAGGCGGTCGCACGGCCGACGTTCACGTTGGTGGAAAAGGTCGGATAGTAGGCCGTCTGGATCAGGTTCTTGAAGTCGGTCTGATAGTAGGTCGCGCCCACGGTCATGAACCCATCGAACAGCGGCTGCTCGAAGCCCCCGTCGAAGCCGTAGCTCTCCTCCGGCCGCAGGTTTGGGTTCCCGAAGAAGCGGAAGCCCGGGTAGTCCTGATAGAGTTGGCTCAGGGTCGGCGGCTTGAAGCCCGTGCCGACGCTGCCCTTCAGGCGGGTCCCGGTGCCGGGCACGATGTAGCTCGGCGCCACCCGGTAGGTGGTCGCGCCGCCGAACTGGTCGTTCGCGTCGTGGCGGATGTTGGCGACCAGCGCGGCTCCCGCGAAGGGCGTCGTCTGTAGCTCGGCGAAGCCGGCGGTGTTGCCGTTGGATCGGTCGATGCCGGTCGTTTCGAAGCGCTCATCCTCGCGCTGGGCCCCAAACAGCACGAGGTTGCCGGGTGAGACCTGCCAGTCGCCGCGGTAGTCGAACCGGGTTCGCTCGCCGAGGTAGGTGGTGGGCGTCGGCGGCGCGAGTGGATCCAGCGGGCCCGCGAACAGGCGGTCGAACTTCGAGTAGTTCGCCCCGAAGACGTTGTGGAAGCCCGGCACCGGCGTCCACTCGGCCTCGCCCCTCATGATCAGTTGCTGTTGGTCATTGAGGTTTCGGTACGGAAGCAGCACGTATGGGAAGCCGCCGTCAGCCTGGTCGAGATAAGCGCTGTCGGAGAAGCGCAGGACGTAGTTGAGCCGGAACTCGTCGGTGAGTTGCGCCCCGAGCTTGGTCGATACCGTCTTGATGTCGGTGAAGGCCGTCCGCAGCGGCACGCCGCGGGGCAGCAGTTCGAACGGGGTGACCTGAACGGCGGATTGCCGGATGTGGCCGACCGACACCGAGTAGTCGAAGATCCCCTCCGAGCCCGAGATGTTGCCGAACTGGTTGAAGGTTCCGAACGAGCCGCCCTCGACCGTCGCCGTTGCCCGAGCCGGTCCTTCGCCACGCTTGGTCACGACGGAGATGACGCCGCCGATGGCGTCGGCCCCGTAGAGGCCGCTCTGCGGCCCGCGCAGCACCTCGATCCGCGAAAGGTCGTAGGTCTGCAACTGGCTGAAATCGAAGGCGCGGTTTGGGGTCGAGGGGTCGTTGACGTCGATGCCGTCGATCTGGACCTTCACGTGGTTCGAGTTGGTGCCGCGGATGAAGACCGAGGTCTGACCGCCGGAGCCGCCGGTCTGCACGACGTTGAGGCCGGGCACCTGCTGCAGGGCATCCGGCACCGTCCGGCGCTGCTGCTCCTGAAGCAGGCGGTCGGTGAGCACGGTCACGCTCGATCCCGTGCTGGCAATCGGCGTCGGCACGCCGGTGGCTGAGACCGAGATCTCGGAAAGGGCGACTGCGGCCTGCGCGCCTCCCTGGGCATCGGCGAAGGGCGCGGCGACCTGCTGCGCGAGGGCGGGAATGGAGACGAGCAGCGCGGATGCCGCGCAGGACGGCGCCAGCGTGCGCCGGAGCGCGGAGGGGACGGAACAGGACACGGGGCGGCCTCGGGGGACGGCTGTGGCACGTCACCGCGAACGAGGCCTCGGCGGTCGCGTCCTCCAAGGAACCACGACGCCGCGACACCTCCCAGGACACCCCGCCCGGCAAGCTCCGCGTGTGACCACGGCTGACGGCAGGTCTCCTGGCTCGCGGGTCACCGCCCTCTCATCGTCTTCCCGGGCGAGGCCGCCCAGTGACGTCGTGATGAAGGACTCGCCGCTTACAGTTGCGGGGGCAGCCGCGGCATCGGCCGAGCCCTCACGGGCCTGACTTCACCGCGTTCCCTTTTGATCCCCGAGGGGAACCGTCTCGACCAAGCTAAGCTGCGGTGTGTCCATCCGTCAACGCACGGAAACACGTTGTTCAGATGTGTGGCGTCTGAGGCGTCGGTCGATGTCAAGACAGGTTGGATTTCCGCCAATCCGTCTCGAAGTCACACCCTCGCAAAGCGACGAACGGCTGCCGCGCTCGCACAGGAGAGGTTGGGCACGCTGAACACCTCAGCAATGGTCGTCCGATCTTCGGTCGAGGTGATTGCCTTGTAGGATGCGGTTCACGGTCAAGCTTGGGCAGTGTATGACGTTCTGCAGCGATCCTCATACCGCGGCCGATACATGATCAAGTTGGCGACCCTCGCCGTCGCCGCGATGGCGGCAAGCTTCCTCGGACCGCTCCAGACAGCAGCCGGGCAACTCACCTATTCGTGGCCCTCGAACGTCGGACCGCTGAACCCGCACCTCTACGCGCCCAACCAGATGTTCGCGCAGGCGAGCGTCTACGAGCCTTTGGTGAAGTACCGCGGAGATGGATCGGTCGAGCCCTGGCTAGCGACCTCGTGGACCATCTCCGAGGATGGGCGGACCTACGATTTCGCCCTGCGCCCCAGCGTCACCTTCAGCGATGGGACGCCCTTCGACGCGGCCGCGGTCAAGGCGAACTTCGACGCGATCCTGGCAAACCGCCAGCGGCACGCGTGGCTCGATCTCGTCCAGCAGATCGAGCGCACTGAAGTTGTCGGGCCTCTGGCGTTCCGCCTCGTCCTGAAGGCGCCGCACTACCCAACGCTACTCGAACTCTCCCTGCCGCGGCCCTTCCGGTTCCTGTCTCCGAGCGCCCTGGGCCCCGGCGGTACGACGGCCGTCGGCATCAGGGGGCCGGTCGGCACGGGGCCGTGGCGGCTCGTCGACACCCAGCTCGGTGTCTTTGACACGTTCGAGAGCAATCCGGGCTACTGGGGCCGGAGACCCATCTTCGACCGGCTCGTCGTAAAGGTCGTCCCCGATCCCAACACCCGCGTCATGGCCCTGCAGACGGGTGAGATCGACCTCGTCTACGGCGCGGCCGGGCAGATTCCTTCAGAAGCCTTCGTCCGGCTCCGGCAAATGGGTTCGAACTTCGCCGCAGCGGTCTCGCCGCCACTGGCGACCCGGGTACTGGCGATGAACTCCGCGCGCTTCCCGACCGATGATCGGGCGGTCCGCCTCGCCATCAACCATGCCGTCGACAAGGATACGCTGGTCCGGACGGTGCTCGACGGGATCGAGCCACGAGCCGATTTCCTATTCGCGCCGCGCGTGCCGTACGCCGACGTCGGGCTGAAGCCCTATGGCTTCGACCGGGGCGCGGCCTCCCGCATGCTCGACGCGGCCGGCTGGACGCTCGGGCGCGACGGCGTGCGTGCAAAGGACGGACGCCGCCTCGCCGTCGAGGTCGATTTCGTCGGGACCAACGCCCAGCAGCGCGCGATTGCCGAGGTTCTCCAGTCCGATCTTAGCCGCGTGGGCATCGACGTCCGGCTGATCGGCGAGGAGGAGAGTTCGATCCTGGCCCGCCAGAAGGATGGCCGCTTTGGCCTGATCTTCGGCGAGACCTGGGGGCCGCCCTACGATCCCGCCTCTTTCATCAGTTCGATGCGCACCCCGTCACACGCAGACTATCAGGCGCAGGTCGGGCTGCCGGAGAAGCCGGGCATCGACGCGACCATCGCGGAAGTGCTCGCCACGACCGACGAGACCGAGCGCCGACGGCTCTATGCCAAGCTGCTGACCACACTGCACGAGGCCGCAATCTACCTGCCGATCTCTCACGCCGTGGCCATCGAGGTTCATCGTACCTCGATAACGGACGTCGGCTTCGGCGCGACGATCAACGAGATCCCCCTCGCTGCCATGCGGCCGGCAGCCCGATGACCGCCACGCCGATGCTCCGCTTCATCGCCGCCCGCCTCGCACTGATCCCGCCGATGCTGCTCGGCGTGTCGATCCTCGTGTTCGTGATGCTGCGGCTTGGCCAGGGCGACCCGGCCCTCGACTACCTGCGCCTGTCGCAGATACCTCCCACCGACGCCGCCCTCGCCGACGCACGCATCCTGCTCGGCCTCGACCGACCATTCGTCGTCCAATACCTCGATTGGCTGTGGCGCGCCCTGCAAGGGGATTTCGGCCTCTCCTACGTCACGCGCCGGCCGGTCCTGCCCGAGCTCCTCGGCTACCTGCCCGCGACCCTCGAACTGGCCGGGACCGCGCTCGCCGTCACCATCGCGGTCAGCCTGCCGCTCGGCGCCTGGGCGGCCGCCCATCGCGGCGGCTGGCAGGATCGCCTCGTGCGCGGGATCGCCGTGCTCGGCGTCTCGCTGCCGAACTTCTGGATCGCTTTCCTCCTCGTAGCCCTCTTCTCGGTCACTTTGGGCTGGTTGCCGCCGATGGGCCGAGGCACGCTCGCGCATCTCGTCATGCCGGCGTTGGCCATCTGCCTGATGTCCCTCTCGGTCAACGCGCGCCTCCTGCGGGCGAGCATGCTGGAGGTCGCGGGGACGCGCCACGTCCTCTATGCGCGCCTGCGCGGGCTCCCCGAGCGAACCGTTCGACGCCGACACGTCTTCCGCAACGCTCTGGTGCCGGTCGTGACCGCCACCGGCATGCATGTCGGCGAGCTCCTGGGCGGTGCGCTCGTGGTCGAGACGATCTTCTCGTGGCCGGGCGTCGGCCGCTACGCGGTCTCGGCGATCTACAACCGCGACTACCCAGTCATCCAGTGCTTCACCCTGGTCATGACCGCGGTGTTCGTCCTCTGCAACCTCGCGGTCGACATCGCCTATGCCTGGCTCGATCCGCGCATGCGCCTTGCTGGGGAGGCGACGGCGTGAGGCCGAACGCTTCCATGCGGGTGGCCCGCACGGGCTTGGGATCGGTCACGGTCCCCGGCGCACTCGCCATCGTGATCCTGCTGCTGGCGCTTCTCGGACCGCTGGCCGCGCCGCACGACCCCCTGGCGGTGAACCTCACGGCCCGCTTCGAATCGTCGAGCCTCCTCCATCCCCTCGGCACCGACCATCTCGGACGGGACATCCTGTCCCGGCTGATCGCCGGTGCGCAGACGACGCTCGGCGCCGTCGCGGCCGCCCTCGCCCTGGTGGTGGCGCTGGGCCTCGGGGTCGGTGCCGTCTCGGGCATGCTGGGAGGTCGGACCGACGCCGTGCTCATGCGCCTGTGCGACGTGTTCCTGACGGTGCCGACCTTCGTGCTGGCGCTGTTCCTGATCGGCGCGTTCGGCACCGGCCTCGTCAACGTCATCGCGGCCATCGCCCTGTCCCACTGGGCTTGGTATGCCCGCATCGTCCGAGGTCTCGTCCTCGAACTCAAGACGCGCGACTACGTCCTGGCCGCCCGGATCGCGGGGGCATCGCCGGTGGCGGTCTTCGTCGAGCACGTGCTGGCGGGGGTCCTGCCGCCGCTCGCGGCGCTCGCCACCCTGGACGTCGGCCACATGGCCCTCCACGTCGCCGGCCTGTCCTTCCTCGGCCTCGGCGTGCAGCCTCCGACCCCGGAATGGGGCGTGATGATCAACGAGGCCCGAACCTTCTTCTGGACACGGCCCCTGCTGGTCGTCTGGCCGGGGCTCGCGATCGCCGTCGCCGTCCTCGCGTTCAACCAGCTCGGCGACGCGCTGCGCGACCGCCTCGACCCGACACTCGTTGCGGAGCGGGGCCTATGAGCCCGCGCGTGCTCCGGGCCGAGAACCTGCGCGTCGAGACCCGGCGCGGAGCCGAGGCCGTGCCGCTGGTCGCGGACGCATCGTTCGAGATGCGCACGGGCGAGGTGTTGGCCCTCGTCGGCACGAGTGGCTCGGGCAAGTCGCTGGCCTGCGCGGCGCTCCTCGACACGCTGCCGCCTGGGACCCGGCGCGTCGCCGGTCGCGTCCACCTCGACGGCACGGCGGTGGCGCCAGCTGAGTTCCGCGGCCGGACGGTCGCCACCGTGCTCCAGGCTCCCCGCTCGGCCTTCAACCCGCTGCGCACGATAGGTGACCATGCGGGTGAAACCGGCGCGGCTGTGGGACTTCAGCGCACCGAGAGCCGGGCGGCGATGCGCGAGGCGTTGGCAGCCGTCGGGCTCGGCGACGATCCGCGGGTGCCGGACCTCTACCCGTTCCAGATGTCCGGCGGCATGCTCCAGCGCGCTATGATCGCGCTCGCCCTGCTCGCGAGCGCTCCCTTCCTGGTCGCCGACGAGCCGACGACGGATCTCGACCTCGTCGCCCAGGCTCGCATCCTCGACCTGCTGGCAGCCCTCGTGCGCGACAGAGGCCTCGGGCTCCTGATCGTCACGCACGATCTGGGCGTCGTCGCCCGCCTCGCTGATCGCATGGCCGTGATGGCGGACGGGCGGATCGTCGAGACGGGCGGCACGGCATCAGTCTTCGCACGGCCGGACCGACCGGAGACGCGGGCGCTGCTCGCGGCTCACCGAGCCCTTCACGAGGTCGCGCGGTGACGGCCCTCCTGTCCGCCCATGGGCTCGGCAAAGTCTACGCGGGCACCGGGTGGCGCCGCGGCGCGCCACGACCCGTCCTCGCAGACGTCGACCTCGCCATCGAGGATGGCGAGTGCGTCGCCCTGATCGGACGCAGCGGTTCGGGCAAGAGCACGCTGGCCCGCCTCCTCCTCGGCCTGGAACGCCCCTCTGCCGGTGTCGTGCGGTTTCGCGGAATGGGTCTAGCCAGGCTCGACGACGCGGGGCGGCGAGCATTCAGGTCGGCGGTCCAGATGGTTCTTCAGGACCCGCTCTCGGCGGTGAACCCGCGCCATACGGTAGGCCGCACGATTGCGGAGCCGTTGCGGCATCTGACCGGCCTCTCGGCGACGGAGAGGCGAGCACGGGTCCATGCGCTGTTGTCTCTCGTCGGTCTCGACCCATCCGTGATCGCGCGGCTCCCGAGCCAGCTCTCCGGCGGCCAGGTGCAGCGCGTCGGCCTCGCCAGGGCGCTGGCTACCCGCCCTGCGCTCGTCGTGCTCGATGAGGCGGTCTCGAACCTGGACGCGCCGCTACAGATCGAGATCCTCGACCGCCTCGCCGTCCTGCGACATGAACAGGGAACCGCCTTCCTGCTCGTCACGCATGACATCCGTCTGGCGCGCCGGTTCGCGGATCGGGTCGTAGTTCTCGACGCCGGCCGGAT
>NZ_FOCS01000025.1:0-81234 GCF_900110155.1 Methylobacterium sp. UNC300MFChir4.1
ATGGACAAGGGCGCGGTGCCACGTCCAGGGCGGGGCCGCCCGCGCCTACGTCCCCGGCGGATGGCAGGCGACCGGGGCTACTCCAGTCCGCCGGCCCGTCGTCGCCTCCGACAACGCCGGGTCGAGCCGGTGATCCCCACCCGCAAGGATCAGCCCCGCCAGCTCGATTTCGACAAAGCCGCCTACCGCGAGCGCAACAAGGTCGAGCGGTTGATCGGCCGGCTCAAGCAGTATCGCCGCATCGCCACCCGCTACGAGAAGCGAGCCGCGAACTACCTCGCCATGGTCACGCTCGGCATGACCATGCTCTGGCTCAGATGACTTTGCAGAGACGCCCTAGGCGCGGGCGATCTCGACGGGGTCGGTCGAGGGTGCGCGGGGCCGGGGCCGGTCGCCATCCGCCGCGAGCGCCACCGGATGCCGGATCCCGGCGTCCAAACGATCGGACGATAGGTCCGAAAATAGCTGCCTTCTCGGCCAGCGTCTGTCGCCACACCATCGGCACATCCACGCAGCGAGGCAGGACATGACAGCTCTCGAGACCATCCACGGGGCCGACGCGCTCAGCCCGAGGCTCGGCGAGACCGTTCTCGGAGAGCCCCACCGCATCGGCTCGAACTTCTCCGCGACGCACTTCTCCGAGGAAGTCTTCGACGGGCGCATGGACCCGCTTCTGATGGTCGACCACTTCGTCATGACGGGGCCGACCTTCGAGCCGCACCTCCATGCCGGCATCTCGGCCGTGACCGTCATGTTCGAGGACGCGACCGGCCACTTCCTCAACCGGGACACGCTGGGCCGAGACGTCTCCCTCGAGCCGGGCGACCTCTACTGGCTCGCGGCGGCGTCGGGCGCCGCGCACGAGGAGAGGCCGGCCGAAGGGGCACGGGTCCACGCCCTGCAGGTCTTCGTCAATCTGCCCGCGCGCCTCAAGGCGCAGCCGGCGCGCGCGCTGCACGTTCGCGCGGCCGACATCCCGGTCCTCGAAGGCCGCGGCCATCGCGTCCGCGTCGTCCTGGGGCAGAGCGGCGACGTTGTCGGCGCGGGTGGCACCCCGGAGGAGATGACACTGCTCGACGGCTTCCTACAGCCGGGCGGCGCCTTCGCCCACGCCCTGCCCGAGGGGCGGCAAGCCTGGATCTACGCCGTGTCGGGGCGCGTGACCGTCCGCTGCCGTGAGGAGGAGCGCCTCCTGCCGGAGGGCGGCGCCCTGGCAATGGGCGCCGGTTCCGCCGCGGAGATCATCCTCGAAGCCGCCGAGGCTGCGCATGTCGTGCTGATGGCCGGGCGGCCGATCCGCGAGCCCTTCGTCAAGCGCGGTCCGCTGGTGATGTCCACGGTCGCCGACGTCGAGCGCGCGCTCGCCGGCTACGCCCGGGGCGCGTTCGGCCGCATCCCGGCCTGAGATCCGATCGTCCGACACACGAACCCCGCGCGGCGCCGAGCGACGCGCGGACGGCGGAGCCTTGCCCGGCGGCGGTCGGGCCGATGCACCAGCGGGAACTGCGATGCGCGACGACACCTTCGGCCCCGATCCGGCGCCAGGGACGATCACCATTCCGCTCGCCGACGATGAACGGCGGCGCGAGGACGCCCTGCGGGACCTGTTCGCGCGCTTCTGGGGCAACGCGACGGGAGAGCCGCGGGCCGTCTACGACACCTTCATAGCCGGCAGCCCGCGCGCGGACGGCGTCGCGTTCGACCCCGTGGACGAGGCCGGCATCCGCGGCTGGTGGGTGCGCCCCGCGGATGCCGCGCCCGGCCAGGCGATCCTCTTCCTGCACGGCGGCGGCTACGTCCAGGGCACGGCCGCGGCCTATCGCGGCTTCGTCAGCCAGATCGCGAGCCGGGCTGGCGTCGCCGCGCTCGCCATCGACTATCCTCTGGCGCCGGAGGCGACGCTGCCCGCTGCCCCGGAGGCGGCGCTGGCTGCCTGGGATTGGTTGATCGGCCAAGGCTACGACCGGATCGCCGTCGTCGGGGACTCGGCCGGGGGCGGGCTGAGCCTCGTCACCCTGGCGAGCCTCGCCCTGCGCGCGCGCGGCCCTGCGCCGGTGGCCGGCGTCGTCTTCTCGCCCTGGACCGACCTGACGCTGTCCGGCCCCTCCATGAACGATCCTTCGGTGCAGGACCCGCTCATCGGCCGTGCGTACCTGCAGGACTGCGCGCGCAAGTATGCCGGCGCGCGCGATGTCCGCCACCCGCTGGCTTCACCGCTCCTCGGCGACCTGCGCGGATTGCCCCCGCTCCTGATCCAGGTCGGCACCGACGAGCGCCTCATCGACGACGCGACGCGCTACGCCCGGCGCGCCGAACAGGCTGGCGTCGCGGTGTGGCTGGAAGTCTGGGAGGGTCTGCATCACGTCTTCCAGCTCGACGTCGCCCACCTCGACAGCAGCCGCCGGGCCCTCGACCGAGCCGCCGCCTTCCTGCGCCGCGCCTCCGCATCCTGACCATCGCCGCTCTCGAAGAGGACATGTCCACCATGCCCACCCGCGCCCCCATCCCGGATCAGGCCTTCGACGTCGTCATCGCCGGTGGAGGCTCCGCGGGCGCCGTGCTCGCGCGCCGGCTCAGCGAGAATCCGAACCGGACGGTTCTTCTGCTGGAGGCCGGACCGGCCTACGCGCCGGGGGCGTATCCGGACGTCATCGCGAACGCGAACCGGGTCGGCGGCGACGCGGCGCACGACTGGGGCTACCACACCCAGGACCGCTCCGGCCTCGGCCACGACGTGCGCGCGATCCGCGGCAAGGTGCTCGGCGGCAGCTCCGGCGTGAACGCCGCGGTCGCCATGCGGGCGCGGCCGTCCGATTTCGCCCGCTGGACCGCGCGCGGTCTCGACGGCTGGTCGTGGGACGAGGTGCTCTCGGTCTTCAAGGCACTGGAGAACACGCCGGCCGGCGACGACGCTCGGCGCGGGCGCTCCGGGCCCTTCCCGATCCGCCAGCGCACGATGGAGGAGATCACCCCCTCCATGCGCGCCTTCGTGTTGGCCGCGGAGGCGGCCGGCCTGTCCCGCATCGCCGACTTCAACGGCGCGGAGCAGCACGGCGTCTCGCCCTACCCGCTGAACGTGGTCGAGGGCCGACGCGTCAACACGGGCATGGCCTACCTGACTGAGGAGGTTCGGCGCCGACCGAATCTCGCCATCGTCGGGGGCGCCGAGGTCGACGCCGTGCTGTTCGACGGCCGGCGGGCGCGCGGCCTCCGGCTTCTGGACGGCGCGACGGTGGAGGCCGGACGGGTGATCCTCTCGGCCGGGGCATTCGGCAGCCCCGCCATCCTGATGCGGTCGGGCATCGGGCCGGCGGCGCACCTGCGCGACCTCGACATTCCCGTGCTGCAGGACGCGCCGGTCGGTGAGCGGCTCAAGGAGCATCCGTTCTACTACAACGTCTACGCGCTCAAGCGGGAGGTGCGGGCGATGGACCCGGTCGCGGGCGCGATCATCTGGACGCGGTCGCGTGAGGCCGCCCCGGACGAGTTGGACCTTCACATCTCGGGGACGCACATCTTCGATCCGGCGCAGAGCCCGACCGGCGGGGCCATCGTACTGGCCTGCTCGGTCACGCTGCCGAGGTCCGTCGGCTCGGTTCGGCTGGCGAGCCGCGACCCCCGCGCCATGCCGCTCATCCGCTACAACTTCTTCGAGGACCCGGCCGACCTGCGGCGCATGTTGGAAGCGGTGCGCCTGTCGCGGCGCATCGGCCGGACGGCCCCGTTCAGCGACGTGGTCGCGGCGGAGCTGTATCCCGGTCCCGATGTCCGTGACGACGACGCGCTGCGGCGAGCCGTGCTCTCGGCAGTCGACGGCTACGCCCACCCGACCTCCTCCGTCCCGATGGGCGGCCGCGACGACCCGTGGGCAGTGGTCGATGGGAGCGGGGCGGTGCGCGGGGTGGACGGCCTGAGCGTCGTCGATGCCTCGATCATGCCCGACATCGTCTCGGCGCCGACGAATGTGACCACGATCATGCTCGCCGAGGCGATCGGCCGGAGGTTCGGCTAGAGCCGTGCCCGATCGCGTTGCAATCGGGCACGGCTCTAAACCTTTGTCTCGACGCGCTCTCTTACGCCGAACCGGTATCCACTTCGGCGGAGAGCGCTCGAGCGCTCGGCCGGGGGACGGCCGAAGTCGGGACGCCGCCTTCGAGAAGCCGGGCCACGCGCCTCGGCACGTCCGGCCCACCGCCTCCCCCGGCTTCACACGAGAACGGTCACAGACATGGCGCGCTCGACCTCGAAGCGTCTTGCCCCAACCCGCTCCCGCACGGGAGCGGGGGGCATGGCGCGGCTGCCTCGAACGAGGCGCCTTCCTGACCGTCGCGATACGGTCGGAAGCGGCGCCAGCCGCATGACCGTCCGCGCAGACCCTCGCAGAGGGTGCTTGCGCGGACGGCGTCCGCTACAATCGGCGCTTCCGGCAATGGAAAAGGGCGATCCAGGCATGGGCGACATCACGACGGTAGCAAAGGCCTTCTTCGACGCCTGCGAGACCGGCGGAGGCTGGGAGGCGTGCGCGCGCTACTGTGCCCCGCATGCGACCTTCTCCGCCCAGGCCGATGCCCTGGCCGGCGTGACCTCCCTGCAGGACTACACGGAGTGGATGAAGGGGCTCCTGACCTTCATCCCCGACGGTCGGTACGAGGTGCGTTCCTTCGCGACGGACGAGGAGCGCCGGAACGTGACGGCCTACGGGGTCTTCCACGGGACCCACACTGGCGAGGGCGGACCCTGCCCGCCCACGGGCAAATCCACGTCGACCGACTACGTGTATGTCATGCAGTTCGAGGGGGACCGCATCATCGGATTGACGAAGATCTGGAACGACGCCCGGGCCGTGAGAGAGCTCGGCTGGGCTTAGCCATCGCAGCGGCGAGCCTCGTCTTCCGCCGAACAGCGTGACGAGGCCGCCCGACAGATGCGCATCGCGCGGACGAGCTTCCTGGCCTGCCGCTTCTCGCAGGTCTCCGTGACGGCACGACCGGCGACCTTGACCATGAAGTGCCCATCAGCGGCCTTCTCCTCGGTGACGTGAGACATGCCGGCGGTCTCCTGTCGTTCGGGGCTCGGATGTCGGGCGGCCCATCTCCGGGGCTGGGTCGGGTGCGGCAAGGGCCCGTGCGCGGGTGCCCAGGATTGCCTGGGATCGCGGTTGGACAGGCGGGTTCGCCCCGCAACCCGCCTCCCGCCTTCGTGATCCTGCGTCAGGAGCCTTCGCCTCACCGACCGGAGGCGCCGCCCTGGGCCGCGACTTCAGAAGCCGCCCGGGCGAGATCGCGTTCGAAGCGCGGGTCGTGGAACAGCGCCTCGGCGATGACGGCCGCGGCGATTTTGCCGGCTTCGAGGTCGGACGGGAAATGGGTGCCGGCGATCACGCGGTTCTCCCCATAGGTCTCGGCGAACGCGAACAGCGCCTGGCGCTTCTCGGGCACGAGGCGCGACAGCACCGTGGCCGCGAGATACCCGAACGTGGCGTGGCCGCTCGGGTAGGACGTGCTGTCGGAGCGATGTCCGAACGTGGCGAGGTCCGGCTTCACCGTGTAGGGCCGCGGCCGCGCGATGGCGGCCTTCGCCGCCAGCACGGCGAGTTCCCCGTCCTGGAACACACTCTCGATCAGCGCCGCGGTGTCCGGCATCGTCTCCGCCGTGAAGGCTGGGCCGAGCACACCGGTGAAGCGGTCGAGGGTGCACGGCAGGTTCGCGGTGATGCGCCGCTCGTCGTCGGGCGTGCGGGCGCGGACCGCGGCCTCCACGGCCTGCATGTCCGCCTTGGCCGATTCCGAGCCGGCTTCGGGCGGGGGCGGCAGGACGCGCTGCAGCGCCATCGCCGCCGGGTCGACGTAGGTGCTGTGGAGCGTCGCGGCGGTGACGGGCAGGGCAAGGGAGAGGAGCACGGCCAGCGTCGCGGTGAGCCGCCGGCCGCCCCGGCCGGAAATCCGATCTTTCACCACTCCTCCTCAAGCCGTGCCAGGTCTCAACGCTCGCAGCCACGCCGCCGGGCCGCCCCGAGGCTTCTCCGGGGCTTCTCCGGGATTGTCTCGGGCAGCAGCGTCACGAGCACCCCGAGCGCGACCGCCGCGACGGCGGCGCACGCGAGATAGGCGGCATCGAACCCCGCCTGCTGGACCAAGGTTCCGGCGATCACGAACGACAGCGAAGCGCCGGCGCCCTGCACGGTCCCGATCAGGCCGTGGGCGGCGTTGTAGCGGCCGGTTCCTCGGGTGATGTCGGCTATGACCAGCGGCTTCACCGCGCTGAGCAGGCCGGCACCGACGCCGTCGAGGCACTGGACCGCGATCAGCCAGTACGGGTCGCGCCAGACGAGATAGAGCAAGGCGCGCACGGGCAGCGCGGCGAAGCCGATCACGAGCAAGGGCTTGCGACCCCAGCGCTCGGCCCGGCGGCCGACGATGAGCCCCATCGGCACCATCACTCCCTGCGCGCCGACGATGCAGACGGAGACGATGACGGACGACCAGTCCGGGCGCGCCTGTCCGATCTCCTGGGCGACGAGGGTCAGCAGCGGCGCGTTGGCGAAATGGAAAAGCCCTACGCAGGCCGCGAAGACCATGAGCGGCCGGCAGGTCAGCAGGGTCCGCCACCGGGCCGGGGCTTGCTCCCCCTCGCCGCCGCCGCGGGCCCGGCGCGCGTCGATGGCATCGCGCGGGATGGAGTAGAGTGCCGCGGCCGAGACGATGGCGCAGGCCGGGACCAAGAGGAACACCGCGCGGTCCGGGAACAGCCAGCCGACGAGCCCGATCAGCACGGCGATGGCGACGTTCCCGGTCCGCTCCAGGGCGGCGTTGCGGCCGAAGCGCCCGGCGATCCGGTCGGATGGGAACAGGCCGAGCGTGAGCGTCGCGATGGCCGGGCTCAGCATGCCCCCGACGGCGGCCAGCACGCAGGAGGCCGCGAGCACGGGCCAGAAGTACGGGAAGAGCGCGACGAGGAGCGTGGCCAGCGAGAGCGCGACCAGGGCGCCGAGCAGGATCACGCGCTTGTCGCGCACCGCGTCGATGGCGGTCCCGATGGGCGTCTGCACCACGATGCCGACGATGCCCGACACCGTGCTGACCAGCCCGACCGAGGCATCATTCCAGCCGCGGTGCACGTAGAGGTAGACGTTGAGGTAGGGCTTGATCGCCCCGTTCACGTCGATGAGCAGGAGGTTGAGGAGGTCCAGGGACCTGGAGACGGATGGCCGTCGCGAAGCGGGCGGCCGCTCCCCCTCGCCGATGTCCTGCTCCATGCGGTCTGCTCCCCTTTCAGCCAACCTAGAGCGGCGCGGCACCGAACCGAGGTGACCCCGCCCCGAATGAGCGTGACCGCCGGTAGAGGCGCTCCGGCCCGGCGACCGCGGCGCCGACCCACCCGAAGCCCGCGACGCACGCGACCGTCCCGGCCTATCGCGTTGAGCCTCCGGACCTGCTGGCGAAACACGACAAGCATCCGCGTCCCGGCCTGGACCGGCTGTCATGCCCCGGAGGGAGCGTGGCTGCGCGCACCGGAATCCGCCGCGGCGAGGCCGTCGCCGTCGGGGGGCGAGAGCCCCGGCATCCGAGGCCCAGCCCCGCGCCCGCGCTGCTCCCGGAGGGTGGCTCGTTGGCGGTGGTTCATGCGAGACCCGGAGCCGGCCCCGCATCGCAAGTCCGGGCTCGACCTCCCGGTCGCCCGAGACCGTCACCTTGGGACCTGCCTCGTGGGCAAATCCGGCGTCACGCCTCGGCGACGAGATCCCGGATACGCGTGCCGAGCGCGTCCATGGCGAAGGGCTTCGTCAGCACCCGCATGTCCGGCCCGAGGCTGCCTCCGCCCATGACCGCGCACTCGGCGTAGCCGGTGATGAACAGCACCTTGAGGTCCGGCCGGCGTCCGCGGGCGGCATCCGCCATCTGGCGTCCGTTCATCCCGCCGGGCAGGCCGACGTCGGTCACGAGCAGGTCGATGCGCGCGTCGGACTGGAGGATTGTGAGCCCCGCGGCGGCGTCGGCGGCCTCGACGGTGGCATAGCCCCTCTCGGTCAGCAGATCGACGACCAGTATCCGCACGGACGGCTCGTCGTCGACGACCAGCACGGTCTCCCCCAGACCGACGCGTGCCAGCCGGGCGGCCTCGCCGGCGCCGTCCTCGGCAACGGCCTCCCCGTGGTGGCGCGGCAGGTAGAGGCAGACGGTCGTGCCCAGCCCGACCTCGGACTGGATGCGGACGTGGCCGCCGGACTGTCGGGCGAAGCCGTAGATCATCGACAGGCCGAGGCCCGTCCCTTCGCCCAGGGGCTTGGTCGTGAAGAACGGTTCGAACACCCGCGCCACGACCTCGGGCGGCATGCCGGTGCCGGTGTCGGTCACGCAGACGGAGAGGTACTGGCCCTGGGGTATGTCGTAGCGGCTCGCGTAGGACGGATCCACGAGCCGATTGCCCGTCTCGATGGTGATGCGCCCGCCGGTCGGCATCGCGTCGCGGGCGTTGATGCACAGGTTGAGCAGCGCGTTCTCCAGCTGGGTCGGGTCGATCAGCGTCGGCCAGAGGCCGGCCGCCCCGACCACGTCCAGGGCGACCTGCGGCCCGATGGTGCGGCGGACCAGTTCCTCCATCCCCGCCACCAGCCGGTTCACGTCGGTGGGCTTCGGGTCGAGGGTCTGGCGCCGCGAGAAGGCGAGCAGGCGGTGGGTCAGCGCGGCGGCGCGCTTGGCTGCCCCCTGCGCGACCGACATGTAGCGCCCGACGTCGCCGAGCCGGCCCTGGCCCATGCGGGTCTGCATCATCTCCAGCGAGCCGGAGATGCCGGCGAGCAGGTTGTTGAAGTCGTGCGCCAGGCCGCCGGTCACTTGCCCGATGGCCTCCATCTTCTGCATCTGGCGGAGCTGACCCTCGGCAGCCAAGAGTTCGTCGGTCCGCTCCCGGACACGCGCTTCGAGCGTCTCGTTGAGCTCGCGCAGACGTGCCTCGGACTGCCGCAGCCGTTCCTCGCTCGCGCGCAGGGCCTCCTCCGCCATGGTCCGTTCCAGCAGATCGGCGGCCTGCCGGGCCAGGATGTCCAGCAGACGGAGATCCCGGTCGGTCGGCTCGTGCGGCTCGACCCAGTGCGTCGATATCATCCCCAGCAGCCCGCCGTCCCGAGATAGGAGCGGCGTCGTCTGGGCGGACCGGATGCCGGCGCGGCGGAAGGCGAGCAGGTCGTCGGTGCCGGCGATGTCGCCCCACGCCTCGAAATCCGGGACGACGGACCGGGCGCTGAGCCTCAGCGCGGCCGTGCAACTCATGATCGCCCTGGGATCGACCCAGGCCCAGTGGCCCTCGGCCTCAGACGTCAGTCCGCGCGCGTACAGCAGTTCGAGGTGGCCGGGATGGGTCGGATGGTTGAGCGGGCAGAGCCGCTGCATCGTCCCAAACTGCGAGCTGGTGATCCTGACGGCGGCATCGACGATCTTGCCGCACAGCGCCCCGAGGTCGTTCTCCCCGATCAGGTCGACGCAGAGCGGGTGATCAGCTGGCGCGGCCAGCCACCGCGCTTCGGTCCGGACTGCACGATGAGCGGGTCCTCGACGGGGCCGACGCGCGCGGAGCTTTCCCGTGCCCATCATGCCCAGGATCCACGACGCCCTCTCTGCCGGCGGCTTCGCCGGCTTCGTGGCGCGACAGGCGCGCGGGGCGCGGTCTCGGGTGCTCCGGCCTGCCGGGTCTCGAACGCCTCCCTCGACCTTTCGGGCCCGGCGCCGTGACTCACGAACCGCCGTCGTTCACCCCGCCTTCGGGCCAGGCGCCGCGCCCGACATCGCCCCGACCACCGGAAACCCGATCACCGACCCGCCAAGCACCGGCTCGCGGGCTCAAGCCGGGAAGGCGCGCAGGAGGTCCTCCGCCCCGTAAGGCTTCTTCACCACCGGCACGGCGGCGAGGTCTTCCGGAATGCGGAAGCCGTCGCCGTAGCCGGTGGCGAACGCGTAGGGGATGCCCAGTTCGAACAGCCTGCGCGCGACGGCGATACTGGTCTCGGAGCCCAGGTTGACGTCGAGCAGGGCCCGGGCCGGCGGCGCCGTGTCGATCAGGCGGAGCGCCTCGCGCGTCGACGACGCCATGTCCACGTTCGTAGCGCCGAGCGACGTGAGCAACTCCTCGGCCTCCAGGGCGATGATCATGTTGTCCTCGACGACCAGCACGGACCCCGCGAGACCGCGCAGCGCCTCGGCGTGAACCGCCCTGACAGCCTTCGGCGCGGCGCGTGAGGCGTTCTGGACGAAGGCCGGGGGGATGGTGAAGCGCGCCTCGACACCCGCCAGTTCGTAGCGCACCTCCGCCTCGCCCTTGAGTTCGTACGGGATCGACCGCTCGATGATGGTCGTGCCGAAGCCGCGCCGGGTGGGCGCCCGCACGGCCGGGCCGCCGGTCTCGCGCCATCGGATCACCAAGTGGTCGAGGGCGTCCCGCTCCCAGCGCAGGTCGACCCGCCCGAGGCTGTCGCAGAGCGCGCCGTACTTGGCCGAGTTCGTCATCATCTCGTGGACGACCAGGGCGACGGTCGAGAACGCCTGCGGCTCCAGCAGGACGTCGGCGCCGTCGAGCACGACCCGGCCGGCCTTGGGTCCGAGGTAGGCGCCGGCCTCCAGCATGACGAGGTCGCGCAGGGATCCCGGTCCCCAGTTGCTCGAGGTGATCTGGTCGTGCGCCCGGGCGAGCGCCTGGATGCGGTCGCCGACCGTGTTCGCGAAGGCGCTGTCCGCCCCGTCCGCCGGCCGGCTCTGGGTCACCACCCCGCGGATCAGGTTCAGGATGTTGCGGACCCGGTGGTTGAGCTCGGCGATGAGGAGTTCCTGACGCTCCTGCGCGACCTTGCGCTCCTTCTCGGCGGAGTCGGTGAGGCGCAGGATCACCTCGAGCAGGGTGATGCGCAGGGCCTCGGCGGTCCGCATCTCGACCTCGGCCCAGGGGAGCGAGCGCCCGTGCACGGTCTCGCGCCACGCCTCGAAGCTCTTGCGCGGGGTCAGGCGGACGCCGTTCGGCCCCGGAGTCGCGGGCTTCACCGGGTTGCCCGCCCAGGTCACGGTCCGCGAGACCTCGCGCCGGAAGTAGACCAGAAAATCCCGGGGCGTGCGCGACACCGGGATGGCGAGCATGCCGGCCGCCCGCTCGGTGAAGTCGCGGCCCGGTTCGTGGACGCGCCCGATCTCGTCGGTCGCGTAGGCCTTGCTCGCGGCCGTGCGGTTGAGGAAGCGCACCAGGCCGGCGAACTCCTCCGCGGTCGGGGTCGAGCCCTGGAGCGTGATCTCGCCGTTCACCCACAGGCCGATGCCGTCGCAGGGCAGGATCGCCGCCAGGTCGTCGAGGAAGTCGGAGAGGCTTTCCAGGTTGGTGCCGCCGGTGGCCAGCGCGCCCAGCAGGCGGTTGTGCAACTCGCGCGAACGGACCTCGCGCTCGGCGTCGGCCTGCCGCTCGCGGGCCTCCAGCAGCCAGGAGAACATCTGGCCGAACAGCTCGGCGCCGGTCCGGCGCTCGAGGGAGATGTGGCGCGGCTCGGTGTGGTGGCAGGCGAACAGGCCCCACAGGCGACCGTCGCGCAGGATGGACACGGACAGCGAGGCCGCCACGCCCATGTTGCGCAGGTATTCGAGGTGGATCGGCGAGACCGTCCGCAGGGTCGACAGCGACAGGTCGAGGGGCTGGCCGGCCGGATCGCGCGGGGGCAGCACGGCGGCGCCGGTGTCGTCGACGTCGGCGATGATGCGCAGCCAGTTGCGCGCGTAGAGGGCGCGGGCCTGTTTGGGGATGTCGGAGGCCGGGTAGTGCAGCCCCAGGTAGGGGGCGAGGCCGGACCGGGCCGCCTCGGCGATGACCTCGCCCGAATGGTCCGCGGCGAAGCGGTAGACCATAACCCGGTCGAACCCGGTCAGCGCCCGCATCTGGCGGGCGGCCTCGCGGCAGAGGGGGTCGAACCCCACGGTCTGCTGGAGACGGGTGACCATGCTGCGCACGAGGTTGCCGGCGCTGAGGTGTTCGGTGGCGCTCGGCTCGGCCTCGATGACGATGGTGTCCCCGGACCGGTGGAGGGCCACGTCGAACGGCTCGCCGCCCGGCACGAGCCGGAGGCCGAAGACCCGGTCGACGGCGTCCGGCCCGCGCAGGGTCTGCAGGTGCCCGCGCAGGGTGTGGATGGCCTCGCGGTCGAGGACGGCATCGAGGGGCAGGCCGAGAAGCGCCGCCGCACCCTGGCCGAGCCAGGTCGCGATGTTGTCCGAGGCGCGGGTGACGATCCAGTCCGGGGAGACCCCGATGAGGAAGCCGAACCCCTGCACCGCGCCGAGGATGTGGATGGGCTCGCGGTCGCAGGACGAGAGGTCGATCTCCGGCGTCGGTTGCGACGCGTTCAACTGGTCCATGGGCCCACGATGCTGCGCGCAGGCAAGGGTCCGGCTGCGGTTCGGATATTGTCTTCGCAGATCAACGCGGCACGGCGCGCGGGCGTTGCAGGACCGGCCTCTGCCAGCACCCACGATCCTTTCCTTCGACGCGTTGCCGCGACCTCGGGATGCCCGGAGCGTGGAACCGCTCCGGGCGGCCGGATCAAACTTTGCCGGTGAGCTTGTCGGCCACGTGCTTGGCGCCGTCCTTGACGTTCCCGGTCGTCTTCTGGGCTTCGCCCTTCAGTTCCTGCGCCTTGACCTCGGCCTTCAGCTTGTCGTTGCCAGTCACGCTGCCGATGCCCTGCTTCACGTTGCCGACGGCCTCATTGGCCAGGCCCTTGATCGTGTCGGTGGTGCTGCTCCTGGCGGTTCTCCTTCGCGACCAGGCCTTCGCGACCAGGGCGGCCACGGGGATCGGGAACGGCTCTCGCCCGGGCGCCGTTCCGCGCGGCTGGTCACGGTCACGGGAGGGTCCTGACGCGTGCCCAGCGGGTGCACGGATCGACGCGACGGCCAAGTCTCGACTGCCCGGTGGGGAAGGGCGCTCCGCGCGAGTGGGATCCGCTAGGGATGTGCCTTCGCCCTCGTGCGCGCGCCTGTTCAGTGCGGCTCCTTCGGACGCGACCACGCCCACGTCAGCCGGTGCCGAAGCCGGCGTACCCGCCTGGACGCCACCCGGACGGAGCAATCCGACGCGCATGCCGGGTGACATCATCCCGCCTCCGGATCGCAGGCAGCACGACGGCACCGGCGCGGCGTGGTTCTCGGAGTCGGTACCTACGCTGACGATCTGGCGACCCGGGCAGTCAGGTCTCGCAGAGAATGCTGCCGAAGCAGGATGCGACGGTTCGGTCGATCACATTTCTTCGGACGGAGCTCTTCGCAAGCGAGCCAGGAAGCAGTCGTTCCTCCGCTCAAGCTCGAATCACACGCCGTCGTGAAGATCGGGCGCGCCGAGTGGGCATTCCTTCGGCCGTTGGCCGAGCCAGTTTCCGCGGGGAGAAATCAAAACTCGACGTGCGGAAAATCGCTGTCACTCCAGCGACTTAGAT
This sequence comes from Methylobacterium sp. UNC300MFChir4.1, assembly GCF_900110155.1. Taxonomy (NCBI): domain Bacteria; kingdom Pseudomonadati; phylum Pseudomonadota; class Alphaproteobacteria; order Hyphomicrobiales; family Methylobacteriaceae; genus Methylobacterium; species Methylobacterium sp. UNC300MFChir4.1. Next base: position 13,457 of record NZ_FOCS01000025.1, read on the forward strand.
CGAGTTGAGCGGTGCTGGCGGAGACGGAGGGATTCGAACCCTCGATACCCATTTCTGGGTATGCTCATTTAGCAAACGAGTGCCTTCAGCCGCTCGGCCACGTCTCCGGCGCTCTGGCTCTAGAAGGTCGGATCCGGCGGGTCAACCCGATCCTGGCGGGCGGCGGCCACGCGGCGGCGCTCGACGTGCTTGGCGACGCGCAGATGCCGCGAGATCGCGTAGTTCATCGCCGTCAGGAAGCCGTAGGTGCCCCGCACGAAGTGGCGGCGGCCGAGATAGGCCTTCAGGAAATTGCCCGGCAGCTCGACGAACACCCGCCAGGTCGGGATCACCACGCCCCGCGACTCCAAGTCGTCCGCCTGCTGGTCGGAGTAGCGGTTCAGCTTGTCGAGCTGGTCGCCGAGCGAGCGCACCGAGAAATGGTGGATCACGCCCCGGAGCCGGCCCGGCTTCACCCCCGGTTCCAGCGCCACCCGGTCGTGGACCGGCGAGGCGGCGTAGCGGCCCTTGTCCTTCCGGTAGAGCCGGACCGGCGTCAGCGTGTAGGCGAGCGGGTGCGGCCGGCCCTCGCCGGGGAAGATCTCGGCGATGCCGATCCGCCACGCCGGCCGGCGCGGCTCGCCCGCGGCCCAGAGGCCCTGGATCTCCCGGGCCAGCTCCGGCGGCACCACCTCGTCGGCGTCGAGGTTCAGGAGCCAGACGTGCCGGCACTGCTCCTCTGCGAAGCGCTTCTGCGGGCCGTAGCCCGGCCAGGGATGGTGCAGCACCCGCGCGCCCAGCGACTCCGCCAGGGCCTGCGTGCCGTCGGTGGACCCGGAATCGACCACGACGAGGTCGTCGGTCAGGCCGCGGACCGCCCGAAGCGTCGCGCCGATCCGGTCCACCTCGTTGTGGGCGATGATGAAGACCGACAGCGGCAGGGGCCCGTCGGGTCCCGGGAGCGGCCTGGGGGCGGCGGCGCCCTCCGGAGCGCGGCTCACGCCAGCCAGTCCGGCACCCGGTCGAGGGCGATCAGGGCGTCGACGTCGAGGCGCGGGCGGACCACCGCCGCGCGGTCGCCCCGCACCAGAACCTCCGGCACCAGCGGCCGGGTGTTGTAGGTGCAGGACTGCACCGCCCCGTAGGCGCCGGCGCTCATCACGGCGATCAGGTCGCCGGGCCTCACCTCCGGCATCTCGCGGTTGAGGGCGAGGTAGTCGCCGCTCTCGCAGACCGGGCCGACCACGTCGGCGACGAGGCGCGGCGTCTCGGGACCCGGCTCGATGACCGGCCGCAGGCCGTGATAGGCCTCGTACAGGGTCGGGCGGATCAGGTCGTTCATCGCCGCGTCGACGATCACGAAGGTCCGCCCCTCGCTGTGCTTCACGTAAAGCACGCGCGTCAGCAGGATCCCGGCATTGCCGACGATCATCCGGCCGATCTCGAAGACCGGCCGCAGGCCGAGGGGGGCGAAATGCGGCCGCAGAGTCGCCGCCAGCGCGGCCGGGTCCGGCGGCGGCGCGTTGTCGTCGCGGTAGGGGATGCCGAGGCCGCCGCCGAAATCGATGTGGCGCAGGGGATGGCCGGCCGCCAGCAACTCCCGGGCGAGGCCAGCGAGCAGCCGGGCCGCGTCGGCGAAGGGCGCCAGATCGGTGATCTGGCTGCCGATATGCATGTCGACGCCGTGCACCGCGACCCCCGGCAGGGCGGCCGCAGCGGCGTAAACAGCCGGCGCCCGGGTGATCGGGATGCCGAACTTGTTCTCGTACTTGCCGGTGGAGATCTTGGCGTGCGTGCCGGCGTCCACGTCGGGGTTCACCCGGACTGAGACCGGCGCGCGGAGGCCGAGGCCCACCGCCACCTCGGACAGGACCGCGAGTTCCGGCTCACTCTCCACGTTGAAGCAGAAGATGCCGGCCCTCAGCGCGGCCTCCATCTCGGCGCGGGTCTTGCCGACTCCCGAGAACACGATCTTGCCGGGGTCCACGCCGGCCGCCAGGGCCCGCTGCAGCTCGCCGCCGGAGACGATGTCCATCCCGGCGCCCCGGGCCGCGAGGGTCCGCAGGACGGCCTGGTTCGAGTTCGCCTTCATGGCGAAGCAGACCAGCGCGTCGTCGGCCGCGAACGCCTCCGCGAAGACGCGGAAGTGCCGCTCCAGCGTGGCGGTGCTGTAGCAGTAGAACGGTGTGCCGACCTCCGCGGCGAGGCCGGTCAGGTCGACATCCTCGGCGTGCAGGCGGCCGTCGCGATAGTGGAAATGGTGCATCTCGGCCGTGTCTCGTCGCCGTGTCTCGTCCCGCCGGAGCGCGGGCTGTTTCCCGTGAAACACCCCGCCGCAGGCCGCGGCGGGCGCGCGCCGGTGGCGGGGTCCGACCGAGTCCGAGCGGGGTCACCGGGCGCGCGGCACCGCGACGGCGTTCCGGCCTCCGCCCTCTACAGCAGCGGATCCAGAATGAAAGGCTCCTTCGGCACCCGGTAGCCGCGCCGCGCGCCGCGGCTGGTCTCGACCGGCGCCTCGGTGCCGCCCGGCGGGACCGCCGCCGCGGAGAGCTCGTCGCCGGCGCGCACCGAGGCCGGGTCCGGCTCCGGGGCGCCGCCGCCGAGGCCGACCGAGACCGGCAGCGTCCGCCGCCCGGTCGGCGCGTCCGCGCTGGCCTGCGCACCCGCCCGCGGGGCCGCCGTCTGGGGCGGCTCCAGCGCACCCCGCCGCCCGCAGGCGGAAGCCGCCAGGGCCACGAGGCCGGACACGGCGAGGAGTTTCAGGGCGGGTTTCGACAACATCGCGCGAGGGTCCGGCGGGCTCGGCACCGGCACGCGAGGGCCGGCGGGAGCGCTACCTTAGCTGTTGCCGCGTCCCGGCGCGAGCGCCCGTCCGCCACAGGCCGGCCGCGGCGCATGGTTGGGGCCCGCTCCCGCGGCTCCCGGCCCGGCCTCGACAGCCGGAAGGCGTCAGCCCCGCCGCTCCTTGCCGCCCTGCGAGCCCTGCCGGTTCTTGGCGGGGGCGTTCTGCTGCTGCTCGGCCTCGTAGGCGTCGATCGCCCGGCGGCAGTTCTCGCTGAGCTTCTTCCAGTTCTTCTGGAAGCAGGCATCGGTGGCCGGATCGTCGGGGGCCAGGTTGCCGCAATAGGTCAGGTAGTCCCCGGTGCAGTACTTCTTCAGGGTCTCGTTGCCGCGCTTCGTCTGCTGCGCGGCTGCCGGCAGCGTCAGGGCAACGGCCGCCGCGACGGCGAGGACGATCGGCTTCAGGCGCATGGGTATCCGTACCATCTGTCGAAGTTGTGAATGCAGGACGCGTCGGCGATGCGATGATGCCTTTGCGTGGTCGAAACAAGGCAGTCATCGCAGGTTTTCGGTTGCGTTCCGGTCGCCGAACCCCGTTTCGGGGGTGGATCGGCTCAGACCCGCTCGGGTTCCGGCATCGCCGCCGCGGTCCGCGGCATCCGGCCCGGGGCCGTGAGGGCCTCGGCGACCTCGACGATTCGCCGGCGGAGATCGGCGTTCTCGCGCTCGATGCCGGCCTGCCGGTCCGGCGACAGGTTTCCGGCCCGGTCGTGGCGTTCGTTCTGGCGGTCGGCCACGGTCAGGGCCAAAGCTTCCTCGGCCGCCTTCAGGCTCGCGCGCAGGTCGTCGCGCTCGGCCGCCAGCGCGGCGGCGTCCGGTGCCGGCGCCGCGCCCTGCCGGAGCGCCAGGAGACTGTCGAGCAGGTCGGCATGGGCGTCCTCGAGAGCCTGGAGCGTGGCGAGGCTCGCGCTCCCGTCCTCCCGCGCCAGCGTCAGCTCGGTCTCCAGCTCCCGGGTCTTGGCCTGGGCCTGGGCGATCTCGGCGTCGCGGGCAGCGACGTCGCGCGCCAGGGCGGCGACCCGCATCGTCCCGGCCCCGATCGCCGCCATGTCGGCCTGCCGCCGCGCCTCGACGGTCTCGACCCGGCGCTCCAACCGGCGCTGCTGCACGGCAAACTGCGCGCGCAGGAAGTCGCGCTCGGCGGCGATCTCAGCCGGCGACAGGGGCAGGCGCGCCTCGGCCCGCCGACGCTCCAGGCGCGCGGCGCGGGCATTGAGGGCCGGCAGAAGCAGCAGGCCGCACAGGCTCGCCGCCAGGAAGCCCAGCGCGAAGATCATCACCGTTTCGATCACGAGGGTGCAGCCCGCGCATCCGGCCGGAAAACCCGACCCAACTCCACTCTAGCCCAGGTTGGCCGCGAGGGTGAAATCCCGCGGGGCCGGTCAATCAGAACGCGTTCCGACGCCCTCGCGGATCCGATCGGATCAGAACGGGTTCCAAGTCGGCTCACGGGTGAACTTCAGATAGCCGACATTGATCCCGAGCCGCGCGCCGACGCCGCTGCGGATCGGCACGACGATGACCCGGTCGTTGACCACCGCGGTCATCCCGAAGCCGCCCACCAAGTAGGCGGAGCCGTCGACGCCGGCGAAGCGGCGGTACAGGTCGCGCACGTTGGGCAGGTTGTAGACCAGCATCATGGTGCGGGCGCCGTCGCCGCCGACATCGAAGCCGAGGGACGGGCCCTGCCAGTAGATGCGCCGCTTGCCGGCGTTGCGGGTGTAGAGCGTGCCCTCGCCGTAGCGGACGCCCGCCACCACGGCGCCGCCGCCCTCCTGGCCGAGGATGTAGCCGTTGGGCTCGCCCCAGCGCCGGCCCGCCTCCTCGACGGTGAGCGCGAGGCCGCGCGACACCGTGCCGAAGAACCGGTGGCCGGATTCCACGATCTCGCCGGGACGGAAGGTCTCGGGCGTGTCGAGATCCTCGCCGGCCGCGCGGGCCGCGCCCGCGGCTCCGAGGAGGGAGCCGCCGAGGGGCGCACCCAGCGCCAGGCCGAGGCCCGCGCGCAGGAGGGTGCGGCGGTCGGTGCCGCGATCGTCTCGTGCCGTCATCGTTGCCTCCTCGCCCGGTTCGATTAACGGTTCGTGCGATGGACCTGTGCCGCTCTGTCCCGCCGGGCCGGCAGAGGCCGCGCCGGGCGGATGAGTCGGACCAGCTTCTGAGGGAATCCGCAAGATGTGGTTAACGCGTCCTGACCCCGCAGTCCGCATGGCCGGGCGGTCGGGCGCGCGCGTCCGGCGGGCGGCGCTCACGCTCGCGCGGGCGGTGGGGCTGTCAGCCGCGCTGTCAGCCGCGCTGGCGGCCCTGCCGGCGGTGGCCCCCGGCCGCGCCGCCGCGGAGGAGGGCCTGACGGCCCGGACGCGGATCGAGCTGCTGACGCTCAACGGCTTCGACCCGGTCAGCTACTTCCTGGAGGGCGGGCCGCAGGCCGGTCTGGCCCGGTTCGAGCTGTCCTGGGGCGGCCAGGTCTGGCGCTTCTCCAGCAGCGCCAACCGCGCCGCCTTCCGGGACGACCCGCCCGCCTACGCGCCGCGTCTCGGGGGCTACGACGCCGCCGGGATCCTGGATGGCCGGCTGGTGGACGCCGATCCCCTGGTCTTCGCGGTGATCGACGAGCGCCTCTACCTGTTCCGGGATGCCAGGCGCCGCGCCCGGTTCCTGGCGGAGCCCGGTCTTGCCCGGCAGGCGGAGGCGGCCTGGCCGGCCGTGCGCCGCCTGCAGGATGTCCCGCCCGACGCCTCGCCCGACGCCTCGCCCAAGGTGCCGCCTACGGATGCGCCGCGCTGAGCGCCGCCGCCGGCCGGTCGCTCGCGCGGGCCGGCAGGGCGAGCCGCGGGGCCAGGGCGGGGTCCCCGAGGGCCGCGAAGGGACCGTTGCGGTGATCGGGTCCGTGCTGGCCGTAGCGGATCGGGCCGCCGCCCGGCACCACCACGCAGCCGCCCGCCGCCGCGACGATGTGGTCGCCCGCGGCCGTGTCCCATTCCATGGTCGGGCCGCAGCGGACGTAGATGTCGGCCTCGCCTGCGGCGATCAGCCCAAACTTCAGGGCGGACCCGACCTGGCGCGTCTCCACCACCGGCAGCGCCGCCAGGCAGGTGGCGGTCTCGGGATCGCCGTGCCGCCGGCTGCCCAGGGCGACGAGGCCCGTCCCCGGCGCCGCCCGCGCGCGGACCGGCCGCCCGGCCCCCGGCCGGCCCGCGATCACAGGGCCCTCCAGGGTCGCGGGTCCGGCCCACCAGACGCGGCCGAGGCCGGGGGCGGCCAGCGCGGCCGCCACCGGGCGGGCGCCCGACACCAGCGCGATGTTGACCGAGTAGTCCGGCGTCCCGGCGAGGAAGTCGCGGGTGCCGTCCAGGGGATCGACGAGGAAGAAGAGGTCGGCGGTGCGGGTCGCGTCGCTCTGGGCGCGCTCCTCGGCCACGACCGCGATCCCGGGGAAGCGCCCGGCGAGGGCCTCGACGATCAGGTCCTCGGCCTCGACGTCGGCGGCGCTGGAGGGCGAGCCGTCCGGCTTCAGGGCGTGGGGGCAGGGGCCTCGGTGGTAGCGGCGCAGGATCTCCCCCGCCGCGCAGGCGATCTCGGCGAGCGCCGCGGCGATCCGCTCACGCTCCGGTCCCGAGATCGTCGCCGCGCCCGTCATGATGCCTCCCGACACCGCCCTGAATGCCCGAGCGGGGGGGGAATGTCGACGGCCACCGGCCGGAGTGCGCCTCATCGGCGCTCCGGCGGCTCCCGCGCGGCGGCCGGCGTCCGCGCCGGCATCCGCATCGTCTGCCGGATCCGCGCTATCAGGGCCTGGCTCCGGCGACGGTGGCGGCGCAGCTCCGCCGCGAGGCCGCGCGCGTCCGGGAGGCCCACCGCCTTGGCGATCTGCCGGGACGCGGTCTCGGACGGCTCCGCGGCAGGATCGGTCATCACGAGCCGCTGCCACTGGTAGACGGCGTCGAGGAAGCCGTAGGTCTCGGCGAGGGCCTCGCCCGCCGCCGCGGGCAGGAGGCCGCGCGCCGCCGCCTCGCGGAAGAGCGACCCCGCGCCGAGGCCGATGCAGCCGGGCCAGTCGTGCGCCTGGCTCAGCACGATGGCCTGGGCGAGGAAGTCGAGGTCGAACAGCGCGCCGGGGGCGAGCTTCAGGTCGTAGGGGCCGGCATAGCCCCGCTCCCGCGCGACCAGGGCCCGCATCGCGCCCGCCTCGGCGCAGACGGCGGCGGTCTCGCGCGGCTGCCGGAGGATTCCGGCGATCGCGGCCGTGACGTCGGCCGCCAGGGTGGCGTCGCCGGCGACGACCCGGGCGCGGGCGAGCGCCATGTGCTCCCAGAGCTCCGCCTCGCCGCCGTGATAGGCCGCGAAGCCGCTGAGCTGCACGGCGGGCGGGCTGTGGCTGCCGTAGGGCCGCAGCCGCAGGTCGACCGCGTAGAGCCGGCCGCGCCGCGTGGCCGTGGTGAGCGCCGCGAACACGCGCTGCGCCAGACGGTTGTAGGCCACCACGGCGTCGAGGGGCCGCCGTCCGTCGCTGGTGCGGTTCTCCGGGTCGAAATCGTACAGGAACACGAGGTCGAGGTCGGATTCCGCGCTGAGCTGGCGGGATCCGAGGCGGCCGAGCGCCAGGATGCAGCAGCGCCCCGCCGGCACCGCGCCGTGGTCCAGGGCGAATCGGCGCTCCTCCGCCTCCAGGCTCAGGGCCACCGTGGCCTCGGCGATCGCCGCGTAGGCCTCCCCGGCCTGGCGCGGGGTGAGGATGCCCGACAGCAGGCGGGCGCCCGTAACGAAGGCCATCTGCCGGGTGGCGTCCCGGCAGCGGTCGAGGCTCTCCTCGTGGCTCGCCGGCTGGCCCAGGAGCGACCGGTACTGCGCGCGGACCTCGTCGGGATCCGTGGTCGGCGTCACGAAATCGGCGTCGAGCATGGTGTCGAGGACGTGCGGGCTCAGGCCGACCGTGTCGGCGAGGCGCGGCGCCGTCCCCAGGATGTCGGCGAACAGCAGGCGCAGGCGCTCGTGCGAGCGCAGGATGGCGAGGAGTTCGGCCACCGCGGGCATCCGCGCGAAGGCCCGGTCGAGGGCGAGGAGCGCCGCGTCGGGGTCGGCGGTGCCGCCGAGCGCGCGCAGCAGCGCCGGGAGCATCTCGGCGAGGATCTCCCGGGCCCGGCCGGTCCGCAGGGCCGGGCGGCGCCCGAGATGCCAGCCCTGCACGGTCTCCCAGGCCAGGGGCGGGCCCCGGAACCCGAAGGCGCCGAGCCGCGCCAGGGTCTCGGGATCCGGCTCGCTCTCGCCGAAGACCAGGGCGGCCCCGTCGGCGCCGGCCTCCGGCTCCGCCTCGAACAGCAGGGCGTAGTGCGCCTGGACCCGGCCGGCATGGTGGAGCAGGGCCGCCTCGAAGGCGGGCAGGTCGGGGAAGCCCGCGAACAGGGCGAGCGCGGTCAGCGCCTCGGTCCCGGTGGGCAGGCGCTGGGTCTGCTCGTCCCGGATCATCTGGATCCGGTGCTCGAGGGTGCGCAGGAACGCGTAGGCCGCGGAGAGCTCGTCCCGGGCCCGCCCGTCGATCCAGCCCTCCGCGACGAGCTCGCCGAGCATCGCGACGGTCCTGCGGCCCCGCAGGGCGGGCTTGCGGCCGCCGAAGACGAGCTGCTGGGTCTGAACGAAGAACTCGATCTCCCGGATGCCGCCGCGGCCGATCTTGATGTCGTGGCCGCCGACCGCGATGGTCTCGTGGCCGCGGACCATGTGGATCTGCCGCTTCAGGGCGTGGATCTCGGCGATGGCCGGGAAGTCGAAGTGCCGGCGCCAGATGAACGGCGCGAGTTCCGCCAGGAAGGCCTCGCCGGCCGGGATGTCACCGGCGATCGGCCGGGCCTTGATGAAGGCCGCGCGCTCCCAGTTCTGGCCGAGCGTCTGGTAGTAGTCGAAGGCGAAGCCGGTGGAGAGCGCCACCGCGGTCGAGCCCGGGTCTGGCCGCAACCGGTAGTCGATGCGGTGGACGTAGCCGTCGGCGGTCCGGTCGGCCAGGAGCTTCGCCAGCCCCTGCGCCAGCTTGACGAGGAAGGGCTTCGGATCGCCGCCGGTCGCCGCGGCGGCGGGCTCGGCCTCGTAGAAGACGACGAGGTCGATGTCGCTGGAGTAGTTCAGCTCGCAGCCGCCGAGCTTGCCCAGGCCCAGGACGATCAGGCCCGACCCGTCCTGCGGCGCCTCCGGATCCCTGGGCCGGTACCGCCCGGCCGCCATCCCCTGCCGGAGAAGCGCCTCGACCGCCCCGCTCACCGATGCGTCGGCGAAGGCCGACAGGGCGCCGGTCACCGCGTCGAGGTCCCAGCAGCCGCCGAGATCCGCCAGGGCGACCAGGAGGGCGTGGGCCTCCCGGTTGGCGCGCAGCTGCCGGCCGACCTCGGCGAGGTCGGGATTCGCCCCGCAGACGGCGCCGACGGCGCGCTGCCGCGCGATGATGTCCCGGCTCGCCGCGTCCGGCGGCTGATCCAGCAGGGCGACGAGCCGCTCGGGCGACCGGGTGGCCGCCCGCCACAGGAAGGGGGAATGATCCGCCAGGCCCAGGAGCAGCTCCCGGCAGGGCGGTGTCAGGAAGCCGGCCGGCAGCGCCGGCGCGAGCTCGGCGAGCCGGGCCCCCGCGGCGTCGGGGTCGGCGAGCCCGAGCCGGGGGCGCAGGCGCGCGCGCAGCGTCTCGGCTGGCCCGGCGGCCGCTTCCTTCGCCGATCCGTTCGGGAGACCGGTCTCATCTCTCATGCCGCATCCTCCCTGGCGCGACGGGGCCGGCATCGTAGCCGACCGGGCCGCCCGTGTCCGGTCCGGCGCGCATGGCTTGCGGCGCCCGCCGCGCGTTCACGATGCGGCCAGGACCGGGCAGCCGCGACGCGTTCGCGGCCGCGCGGGCCCGGAATGGGGGCCGTCCCGGCCTTCCGTCCGATCCGGTAACGCTTTTCAAAGCCGACCGTGGCGTCTATCCGTGCGGACCGGTCGTCGCCCCTGGTCCGGCCCGCGGGCCGCGCGGGATCCCTTCGGGCGACTCGATCGCCGCAGGGGCGGCCGAGGACCGGGCGACCGAGAACCGGGCGGCCGGGAACCGGCAGCCCCAATCGGGGCCCCGGCCCGCAGACGTCCGCACCTCAGATCCGCCCGCCCGGAGCGCACCATGTCCTCCCCGACCTCGCCCACCCTGACTCTCGACGGCCTCGACCTCGCCGCCCTGCTCTGCTCCCGCGTCTGCCACGACGTGATCAGCCCCGTCGGCGCGATCGTGAACGGGCTCGAGGTCCTGGAGGACGACCAGGACGAATCGATGCGGACCTTCGCCCTGGAGCTGATCGGGAAGAGCGCCCGTCAGGCCTCGGCGCGGCTGAAATTCGCCCGCATCGCCTTCGGGGCCGCCGGCTCGGCCGGCGCCTCGATCGACCTCGCCGACGCCGAGAGCGTGGCCAAGGGCATGTTCTCCGACGAGAAGACCAAGCTGACCTGGAGCGCCCCGCAGGCGCTGTTCCCGAAGAACAAGGTCAAGCTCCTGCTCAATCTCGTGATGGTCGCGACCTCGGCGATTCCCCGGGGCGGCCTGATCGACGTCGTCGTCTCCGGCGACGGCGAGGCGCCCACGCTGGTGCTGAAGGCCAAGGGCTCGCACGCCCGCATCCCGCCCCACGTCGAGGAGCTGATGGCCGGCAGCCCCGAGAGCGGCACCGTCGACGCCCACGGCATCCTGCCGTTCTACGCGGGCCTCGTGGCCCGGGCCGCCGCCATGGATGTCCGCTTCGCCATCGAGGGCGATGAAGTGACTATCACCGCCACGCCCGCAGTGATCGACGCGTCCGAAGACTCCGATGGAGAGGCTTCGGACACGGCGCTGGCGTGAAACTCTGAAAAAGGTGCCGCGCGGGGCCGGGATGGAAACGCTTCCCTAACCCCGCGCGAGTAAGTAGGTTGCGCGAGACCTTCTCCGCGTAACGAGTAGCGCCTATGGACGACCTGCTTCGCGAGTTTCTGACCGAGAGCGGGGAGCATCTCGACACGGTCGATGCAGAATTGGTTCGATTCGAACAGGATCCGAACAACGAGACTATTCTGCGGAACATTTTCCGACTCGTGCACACGATCAAGGGAACCTGCGGGTTTCTCGGTCTCCCGCGTCTGGAAGCTCTGGCGCACGCCGCCGAGACCTTGATGGGTCGCTTCCGCGACGGGCTGCCCGCCACGTCGGATTCCGTCACCCTGATCCTGCTGACGCTGGACCGGCTGAAGGCGATCCTGGCCGATCTGGAGGCCACCGGCACGGAGCCCTCGGGCTCGGACGACGATCTCATCTCCGCCCTGGAGCGCATGGCCGAGGGCTCGCCCGAGCCGGAGGCCGCCGCCCCGCCGCCGCCGCCCGAGCCGGTCCTGCCCGATCCGGTGGTCCGCGAGCTGAAGCCCGGCGAGGTCTCCCTGGACGACCTGGAGGCCGCCTTCCTGGCCGCTCCCGGTCCGGACGAATCGGACTTCCTCCCGCCGCCGGCCCCCGTGGCCGCGATGCCCGCCCCCGCGGCCGCCGTCGCCCCGGCGCCCGCGCCCGCCGTCAGCGCGGCGCCCAAGGCCGAGAAGATGCCCGAGCCCGTCGAGGCCGAGAAGACCGAGAAGGCTGAGCCGGCGCGCGCCGAGAAGGTCGAGGGCGCCGAGGGCGAGACGACCGCCGCCGCCAAGAACCAGACCATCCGGGTGAACGTCGACACGCTCGAGCACCTGATGACGATGGTCTCCGAGCTGGTGCTGACCCGCAACCAGCTCCTCGAGATCGCCCGCCGGCACGAGGATTCGAGCTACAAGGTCCCGCTGCAGCGCCTGTCGCACGTCACCGCCGAGCTGCAGGAAGGCGTCATGAAGACGCGCATGCAGCCGATCGGCAACGCGTGGCAGAAGCTGCCGCGCGTGGTGCGCGACCTCTCGGCCGAACTCGGCAAGCAGATCGACCTCGTGATGGTCGGCAACGAGACCGAACTCGACCGGCAGGTCTTGGAGGTCATCAAGGACCCGCTGACCCACATGGTCCGCAACTCGGCGGATCACGGCCTCGAATCGACCGCCGAGCGCGTGGCGGCGGGCAAGCCCGCCCGCGGAACGATCCGCCTCGCCGCCTACCACGAGGGCGGCACGATCACGATCGAGATCGCCGACGACGGCAAGGGCCTGAACCTCGCGGCCATCCGCAAGAAGGCCGCGGAGCGCGGGCTCGCCTCCCAGGCCGATATCGAGCGGATGACCGACGCCCAGGTCGCCAAGTTCATCTTCCACGCCGGCTTCTCGACGGCGGCGGCGGTGACCTCGGTCTCGGGCCGCGGCGTCGGCATGGACGTGGTCAAGACCAACATCGAGACCATCGGCGGCCTGATCGACATCGCCACCACGGCGGGTCGCGGCACCACCTTCACCATCAAGATCCCGCTGACGCTGGCGATCGTGGCCGCCCTGATCGTCCGGGCCGGCGAGCACCGCTTCGCCCTGCCGCAGGTGGCGGTGCTGGAGCTGGTCCGGGTCGATGCCGGGGCGCAGCGGGTCGAGCACATCAACGGCGCGCCGGTGCTGCGCCTGCGCGAGCGGCTTCTGCCGATCGTCTCGCTCACCGGCCTGCTCGGCCAGACGAGCCCGGGCGCGGAGACGGACCAGGCCGGCTTCGTGGTGGTCGCCCAGGTCGGGCGCGAGCGCTTCGGCATCCTCGTCGACGAGGTCTTCCACACGGAGGAGATCGTCGTGAAGCCGATGTCGGTGAAGCTGCGGCACATCCCGATGTTTGCCGGCAACACGATCCTCGGCGACGGCGCCGTGGTGCTGATCGTCGATCCGAACGGCGTGGCCCGTCAGGTGGCGCAGGGCGTCCAGGGCAGCGGCGGCCACATCGACGCCGACGCCGACGAGGCGGTCGAGATGGCCGACACCAAGACCACGCTCCTGGTGTTCAAGGGCGGCCAGGGCAGCTTCAAGGCGGTGCCGCTGTCGCTGGTCACCCGTCTCGAGGAGATCGAGTGCGCCAAGGTCGAGTGGCTCGGCGGCCGCGCGCTGATCCAGTACCGCGGGCGCCTGATGCCCCTGGTCCCGGCCGACGCGGCGATCACCATCAAGTCGGAGGGGACGCAGGCCCTGGTGGTGTTCTCCGACGGCGAGCGCGCCATGGGTCTCGTGGTCGACGAGATCGTCGACATCGTCGAGGAGCGCCTCGACATCGAGATCGCGGCCGACCGGTCGGACCTGATCGGCTCGGCGGTGCTGCGGGGCCGGGCGACCGACATCATCAACATCGCCCACTTCCTGCCGCTGGCCTACGACGACTGGGCGCGCGGCCTGAAGCGGCCCGAGCAGATCTCCACGGTCCTTCTGGTCGACGACTCGGCCTTCTTCCGCGACATGCTGAGCCCGGTGCTGAAGGCCGCGGGCTACCAGGTGGTTACGGCGTCGAGCGCCGAGACGGCCCTGTCGACCCTCCAGTCCGATCCGCAGATCGAGGTGGTGGTCACCGACCTGGAGATGCCGGGTCGCAGCGGCTTCGACCTCGTCGCCGCCATGCGGCGGGCCGAGCCGCGCCTCGCCGGGCTCCCGGTGATCGGCCTCACCGGCGCGATCGGCGCCGACGCGGTGGAGAAGGCGCGGGCGCTGGCGATCAGCGACCTCGTGGCGAAGTTCGACCGCAGCGGCCTGATCTCGGCGCTGGCCGAGATCGGCGCCGCCACGGTGTCGAAAGCCGCCTGAGCCGCCGCGCCGCCCGCCCCGGGCGATCGACCCCGGCCGATCGCTCCAAGCCGATCGACCCAGGCCGATCGACCCAAGCCGATCGACCCAGGCCGATCGCGACGATCGCGACGAACGAATCCGGAGAGTTCCGATGCAGGCTGCCAACGCCAACACCAGCGGCGCCCCCACCAACGGCGCCGAGACCGGCGCCACCGACGACTTCGTCACGGTCTTCGTCGGCGAGACGCTGTTCGGCCTGGCGATCGAGCGGGTCCACGACGTCTTCGTCCCATCGGGCGTGACGCCGGTTCCCCTGGCGCCGGCCGAGATCGTCGGCCTGCTGAACCTGCGCGGCCGGGTCGTGACGGCCATGAGCCTGCGCCGGCGCCTGGGCCTGCCGGACGCGGAGGCCGAGGCGGACGGCAGCAAGGCCAGCCCGAAGATGGCGATCGGCCTGGAGCAGGCCGGCGAGACCTTCGCGCTGGTGGTCGACGGCGTCGGCGAGGTGCTCAAGCTCGGCGCCGACAGCCGCGAGGCGGTGCCGATCAACCTGGATCCGCGCTTCCGCGACCTCGCCACCTGCGTCCACCGCCTCGACGGCCGGCTCCTGGTGATCCTCGACGTGGACGCGCTCCTCGGCTTCACGCCCGCCGGCGCCAAGGCGGCTTGAGGGAGAGGTCGATGAAGGCGCCCCACGAGACCACCTGCCTGGTGGTGGACGATTCCGCGGTGATCCGGAAGGTCGCCCGGCGGATCATCGAGGATCTCGGCATGAATGTCAGCGAGGCCGAGGACGGCAGCGCCGCCCTCGAGGCCTGCGCGGCCAGCATGCCGGACGCCATCCTGCTCGACTGGAACATGCCGAACATGGACGGCTACGCGTTCCTCCAGGCCCTGCGCCAGAGCGAGGGCGGGGGCGCGCCGAAGGTCCTGTTCTGCACCACCGAGAACGACGTCGGGGCGATCGCCCGCGCCCTCCGGGCGGGGGCCGACGAGTACATCATGAAGCCCTTCGACCGCGACATCCTGACGGCCAAGCTCGAACAGGTCGGTCTCGTCGCCGACGCGGCCTGATCGCCTGCTCCCTGACCCGCGGCCCGAGCCCCGCGACCCTGCACCCGAGGCAATCATCATGGCCCTGAGTCCCGCGGTCGCCCCGCTGCGCACGCCGCCAACCCAGAGCACGACCTCATCGGCCACGGCGATCCGTGTGCTCGTGGCCGACGACTCGGCCGTGGTGCGCGGCCTCGTGGCCCGCTGGATCGGCGAGGCCGGATTCGAGCTCGTCGGCACGGCTTCCAACGGCCGGATCGCCCTGGAGCTGATGGCCAAGCACGACCCGGACGTGGTCCTGCTCGACATCGAGATGCCGGAACTCGACGGCACGACCGCGCTGCCGCGCATGCTCGCCATGAGCCCGAGCGTGCAGGTCGTGATGATGTCGACCCTGACGACGCGCAACGCCGATATCTCGCTGAAATGCCTCGCCCTCGGCGCGGTGGACTACATCGCCAAGCCGGAGAGCAGCCGCGGCGTCACCACCTCGGACACGTTCCGGGTCGAGCTGATCGAGCGCGTCCGCGTGTTCGGCTCCGCCCGCGCGCGTGGCCGGCGCCCGGCCGCCGCGCCCGCCGGCCACGCGCCCGGGTACCACGCCGCGCCGGCGGCCGCACCGGCCGCGGTGCATCCGGCGCCGGCCGCGGCGGCGGCGCGCCCCGCGACTCCCTTCACGCTCCGGCCCAAGGTCCGCAACCGGACCCAGCCCCGCGCCCTGCTGATCGGCTCCTCCACGGGCGGCCCGCGGGCCGTGGGCGAGATGCTGGAGGGCATCGGCGCCGCCGCCCTGCGGCGCCTGCCGGTCCTGATCGTCCAGCACATGCCGCCGATCTTCACGGCGGTCTTCGCCGAGCACCTGGCCACCCGCACCGGGCTCCCGGCGGCGGAGGGCAAGGCCGAGGAGCGGGTCGAGCCGGGCCGCATCTACGTCGCCCCGGGCGGCCGCCACATGGGGCTGGCCGGCGGGGCCGGCGGCCCGATCATCAAGCTCACCGACGGTCCCCCGGTGAATTTCTGCCGCCCCGCGGTCGACGTCCTGTTCAAGGACGCGGCGGTGGTGTTCGGCGCCGCCACCGCGACCGTGATCCTCACCGGCATGGGCTCGGACGGGACCAACGGCGCCCGGGCGCTCACCGAGGCCGGCGGCCCGGTCCTCGCTCAGGACGAGGCCACCAGCACGGTCTGGGGCATGCCGGGCAGCGTCGCGCGGGCCGGGCTCGCCGAGGCCGTGCTGCCGTTGCCCGAACTCGCGACGGCGCTGCGCGCCCTGATCACGGGGCAGCCGGCATGACCGAGCTCGAGTTCGAATTCCTGCGCACCTTCCTGAAGCAGCGCTCCGGCCTCGCGCTGACGCCGGAGAAGCGCTACCTCGTGGAGAGCCGGCTGACCCCGGTCTGCCGCCGCTTCGGCCTCGCCAGCCTCGGCGACCTGATCGGCGCCCTCAAGCTCGCCCAGAACAGCACGATCGAGCGGGCCGTGGTCGAGGCCATGACCACGAACGAGACCTTCTTCTTCCGCGACCGGATCCCCTTCGACCTGTTCCGCGACACGCTCCTGCCGGACGTGCTGGCGCGCAATGCCGGCCGCCGCCGGCTGCGGATCTGGTGCGCGGCGGCCTCGACCGGGCAGGAGCCGTACTCGCTGGCCATGCTCCTTCAGGAGGCGGCGCCGCGGCTCGCCGGCTGGCAGGTGGAGATCGTCGCCACCGACCTGTCCACCGAGGTGATCGAGAAGGCCAAGCTCGGGCTGTACAGCCATTTCGAGGTCCAGCGCGGCCTGCCGGTGCAGTGGCTGATCAAGTACTTCACCCAGGTCGGCGAGCAGTGGCAAATCGCCCAGAGCCTGCGCAGCATGGTCGATTACCGCCAGCTCAACCTGCTGCACAGCTTCGCCTCGCTGGGCCAGTTCGACGTGATCTACTGCCGCAACGTGCTGATCTACTTCGACGCGCCGACCAAGTCCGACGTCCTGGCGCGGCTCGCGGCGCAGCTCGCCCCGGAGGGCGCGCTCCTGCTCGGCGCCGCCGAGACGGTGATCGGCCTGACCGACCGGCTCTCGCCGAACCCGAAGCACCGCGGCCTCTACGGCCACGCCGAGGCCGCGGCGCGTCCGGCCGAGGCGCCGCCGCTGCGCATGGCCGCGAGCCTCTGAGCGGCGCGACCGGGATCCCTGGTCGCGCCCCGGCTCCGGGCCGTCCCCGAGTCCGCCAGCGCGACGGGAATCCAGGCGATCCCGGAAACGCGGCCTTAAGAACCGCGTGGGTAATTTGCACACGGACCCGCCGCCGGGCGAATCCGGCTCATCCGTGACCCGAGCCTCCCATGAGTACCGTCTCGTCCACCGCGACAGCACAGCTCGCCGCGCAGCGATGGTCGCCGCCTGCGTCGCCCCAGACCCGGATATCCGACACGATCAGCAGCGCGCTGTCGGCCGGCACGATCAGCAGCACCGACGCGACGGCCCTCGCGGGCGCCCTGAGCAGCATCGATAGGAGCCTGTCGTCGACCAGCGCTGCCTCGACCAGCGCGACGAGCCGGTCCGGGCTCGACCCGTCCTCGATGAAGGACCGGATCGACGGCCTGATCGCCGATCAGGTCAGCAGCGGCAGCCTCACCGCCGACCAAGCCACGGAGCTGAAGAACCTGTTCGCCAGCCACGGCCGGAGCACCCAGAGCGCGGACGCCACCGGCGACGGGACTGGCGACGTCGCCGGCCCGGACGGCCCGCCGCCGGGGCCCCCGCCCGGCCCGGCGCCGACGGACGCTGCGGGCAGCGCCGGGAGCGGGGCGTCGGTCTCCGCGTCGGCCTCGACCTCGACTTCGACCTCGACCACCGACGCGGCGCGCACGACGAACGACCTGCTATCCACCTTCATCCAGCAGCTCCAGAGCGGCCAGTCGGGCCGCGTCGGCTACGGGGCGAGCGGCACCGCCAACAGCGGCGCCGTCTCGGCGCTCCTCCTCGACTTCCGCAGCTGAGGCCGGGGACGCGCCCGGCGGGCCTCCCGCCCGGTGCATCGCCCGCCTGCGCGCGGCCGGGGTCGACCCCGGCCGCGCGACGCGGCATCACAGCGTCGGACAGGCACGGGAGAGACGGCATGGCGGCAGGAGCGGGGACCGGATTGCCCAAGGTCGCGTTCATCGGCACAGGCGGGACGATCTCGTCCCTCGGCCGCGATGCCCTCGACATCCTCGACTACACCGCCACCGACCGGCGTCTCGAGGCCGGCGCGATCCTGGACGCGGTTCCGGAACTCGCGACAGTCGCCGCGGTGGTGCCGGTGCCGTTCCGGGCGGTCCCGAGCCCGGCGATCGGGTTCGCCGAGTGGCGCGACCTCGTCCGGCTGTGCGAGCGCCTCGCGTCCGAGCACCCGGACCTCGCCGGCATCGTCATCGGGCACGGGACCGCCACGCTGGAGGAGACCGCCTACGCCCTCAGCCTCACCCTGACGGTGGATCTGCCGGTGGTGCTGGTCGGCTCGCAGCGGCCGATGAGCGCCCTCTCCACCGACGCCAAGCTGAACCTCGTGGCGGCCGTGCGCACGGCCGCGGCGCCCGCCTCCCGCGGGCGCGGCGTGCTGGTGGTGCTCAACGACGAGATCCAGGCCGCCCGCGAGGTGACCAAGACCTCGGTGGCCCGGCTCCAGACCTTCCGGACCCCGGATTTCGGCGTGCTCGGCCACGTCGACGGCGAGTCCGTCCGCTACTACCGCCGCTCCGAGCGGGCGCACGCGCCGGGCACGCCCTTCGACATCCGGACCCTGCCGGCGCTGCCGCGGGTCGACGTCGCCTACGGGTACGCCGACGCCGACGGCACCGCGGTCCGGGCCTTCCTGGCCGCGGGCGCGCGCGGCCTCGTCGCGGCCGGTCTCGCGCCGGGCATGACCCCGCCCGCCGAGGCCGAGGCCCTGGAGGCGGCGGCCGCCGCCGGGATCGTGGTGGTGATGTCGACCCGGGCCGGCAGCGGCGTGGTCCCGCTCACCACCCGGCTGCGCAGCCGCGGCATCCTCAGCGCCGACAACCTCACCCCGCAGAAGGCCCGGATCCTGCTCGCCCTGGCGCTGACCGTCACGGCGGAGCCCGAGGCGGTGGCGCGGCTGTTCGCGACCTACTAGCGACGCGTCCCGGGGCCGGTCGCCCGCCCCGCCGAGCCCTCAACGCCTCCTTCCGGCCGGTCCCGCACGGTCCCCGCCGCGCGCGAACCCTGTCGCGGCCCGTGGCGCGCGCCGGCGATGTCGGCCGGCCATGCGGGCCGCATGTGCGATTTGGTCCAGAAAGTCCCGCCGAGCCCGGATAGGTCAAGGATCAGTCCGGTGCAGTCCAGCCGAAGGGTTTTTCGCCCGGAAGACTGTCAGCGGACGAAGAAGGTTCGGGAACACGCCTTCAGCATTGCGGAAGATGCTCGGGATCGGCTTCCGCGCAGGGCATGACGGTTCGCGTGCCCGCACAGGGATTCACGGCCATGCGCGCGACATCCATCGTCTCCATGTCTCTGGCGCTCTCGGTCCTGTCCGGGCTGGGCGCACAGGCGGAGACCGCCGGGAGCCTCTCCACGACGACGGCCGTCAGCGGCAGCGCCGCCGCGATGTACAATCTCGGAATCCTCTACATCAACGGCCAGGGCGTGAAGCAGGATTTCGGTGCGGCCGGACGCTGGTTCGAGAAGTCGGCCGCCAGCGGTGACGTCGACGCCATGCTCAACCTCGGCAGCCTGTACTACAACGGCCAGGGCGCGAAGCAGGACTACGCCGCCGCGGCCGCGTGGTTCGAGAAGGCCGCCCTGGCGGGCAACGCCGAGGCCATGAACAACCTCGGCAGCCTCTACGATGCCGGCCAGGGCGTGACGCAGGACTACGCCACCGCGCGCAGTTGGTACGAGAAGGCGGCGGCCGCCGGTGCCGCGTCGGCCCTGTACAATCTCGGCTTACTCTACGCCAACGGTCAGGGCGTCGGGCAGGATTACGGCGCGGCCGCGTCCTGGTTCGGGAAGGCCGCCGCCGCCGGCAACGTTGACGCGATGAACGCCCTCGGCAGCCTGCACCTCAACGGTCAGGGCGTGAAGCGGGACGCCGCCGCGGCCCGCCGCTGGTTCGAGCGGGCGGTCGCCGGCGGCAACGTGGACGCGATGAACAACCTCGGCAGCCTCTACCTGAACGGCCAGGGCGTGAAGACGGACGCCGCCGCGGCCCGCCGCTGGTTCGAGAAGGCGGCCGCCGCCGGCCACGCGGAGGCGATGAACAATCTCGGTTTCCTCTACGTCAACGGTCGCGGGGTGAAGCAGGATTTCGAGGCCGCCCGGCGGTGGTTCGAGAAGGCCGCCGGCGGCGCCGCGGCCGCGAACGTCCCCGGCGACATCGCGCTCCGCTAGAGCCGTTCCCTGTCGGTTCGGGACGGAGGTGATCGCCGGGCCCGTGCCGAACGAGGCACCGGTGCCCTCTTCCGCGAGGGAGAGGGGCCCTGGCGCGGCTGCCGGGACCGGAGTTGCCGCCCTTCCCAACCGTCGCAAAACGATCGGGAGCGGCTCTTGGGCGGGGTCGCGGTCGGGGCGCGCACGTGTCATGCCAGCGGGCGCGGTCCCCACCGGACCGGATGGGGCGAGGATACGGCTCGGATGGGGCCAGGATGGCCTCCTCCGTCTCCGACGCGACCCGTCCGCAGGGACCAGACATCGATGCCGCTGATCGACCCCGCCCGCTCGCTCCTCCTCGTCATCGACGTTCAGGTCCGGCTGATGCCGACGATCGCGGAAGGGGACGGGGTCGTCGCCAATGCGGGCCGCCTCCTCGCCGCCGCGCAGCTGCTCGACGTCCCGGTCCTGGTCACCGAGCAGAATGCCGGCGGCCTCGGGCCGACCGTGCCGGCCCTGGCGCCCGAGCCCGGGACGGCCTTCGCGAAGATGAGCTTCGGCGCGACCCGGACGCCCGGCTTCCTCGAGCGCCTGCCCGCGGATCGCGACCTCGTGGTCAGCGGCTGCGAGGCGCATGTCTGCGTGCTGCAGACGGTTCTCGGGCTGCGCGAGTCCGGCCGCCGCGTCGCCGTGGTGGCCGACGCCGTGGGCTCGCGGCGGATCGAGAACCGGGAGGCCGCGCTCGCCCGGATGGCGGCCCACGGCGCCGAGATCGTCACGACCGAGATGGTGGCGTTCGAGTGGCTCGGCACGGCGCGGCACAGGCGGTTCCGCGACGTCGTCAGGCTCATCAAGTAGGCGCCGCGGCGGTCCTCGCCGCGGCGCGCGCCTCAGGAGCCGTCGAGGGCCGCGCGGGTCTGCGGGTCGGGTCCGATGTCGTCGGTGCCGGTCATGCCCAGCACCTCGATCAGGCGGGTCCGGGCGCGGCTGACCCGGCTCTTGATCGTGCCCACCGCGACGCCGCAGATGGCCGCGGCCTCCTCGTAGGTGAAGCTCTGGGCGCCGACCAGGACCAGCGCCTCGCGCTGGGCCGGCGGCAGCCGGTTCAGCGCGCTCTGGAATTGCGCCATCTCCATCCGGATCTCCTGCTCGGGGAGGGCGGTCAGGCGCCCGGCATGGAGGCCGTCGGCGTCCTCCACCTCGCGCTTGCGCTTGCGCTGCTCCGAGTAGAACAGGTTCCGCAGGATCGTGAACAGCCACGCGGTCAGGTTGGTCCCGCGGCGGAAGCTTGCGGCGTTGACCCAGGCGCGCACGAGCGTGTCCTGCACGAGGTCGTCCGAGCGGTCGAGGTCGTAGGTCAGCGAGAACGCGAAGGCCCGCAGCGCCGGGATCGCCCCCAGCAGGAGGTCGCGCATCTCCGCGTCGGCGCCCCGGGGGGCCGGACCGGATCCGCTCCCCGCGGGGGCGGCTTGCAGCATCAGGGTCATCGCGAGGCCTCCGTGTCGGAGTGTGCGGCGAGCTCGTCGAGCAGCGTCCGGAGCCGGTCCGGGATCGGCAGGGCCAGGACGCCCGCGTAGTGCAGGCGCAGGCCGCGCCCGATCCGGTCCCGCGCGCCGTCGTCGATCGGCCGGCCGGGTCCGCCGACCGGCACCGGGCGTGATGCGGCCGCGGCGCCCGGTCCGGCCGGGTCCGCCGCGCCGGCGGAGCCCGGAATCCCTGGATCGTCCTCGGTCCCTGACATGGTCGCGCCCCCGGTCGTGCGCGATGGGGCCCCGAGGGGCCTGGCGGTCCGCCGGACCGTTGTCCCCATCGGTTCGGCGAAGACGCGTCTCATCGCCTTCCGGCAGCGCTGGTAGGCGCGACGGATTTAATCGGTTCTGAACCCCGCATTCATCCAATTTTAATCTTGAAATAGCCCAGCTTGCGCCGAATTTAGTCCATAAAATCTCAGATACAATTCAGAAATACTTGTGTTCAGCTTGGCCGTGGCGACACTCGTCCTCCGTGCATGAACGCGGGATGAGCGCACCGCGCCCCCGGCCAAGCGCGCCGCGACGGCCCCGCTCAGAGCTTCACGCCCTCAAGATAGCCGCGGTTCCAGGTCGGGCTGATCAGGATCTCGTTGACGCAGACGGAGGCCGGCAGGCGGGCGACGAACAGGATCGTCTCGGCGAGATCCTCCGGCTGGAGCATGCGCCCGCGATCCTCCGCGGTGACCGGGACTGGCCGCTTGTCGAGGAGGGGCGTCGCGACCTCGCCGGGGCAGATGCAGCAGGACCGGATGCCGTGCCCGCACTCCTCTTGGTTCAGGCTCTCCGAGAGCGCCACGAGCCCGTGCTTGGCGGCGGAATAGGCCGGTCCCGTCAGCTTGGAGACGTAGCGGCCGGCCCAGGAGGAGACGTGGATGATCAGGCCGCTCCGCTGCGCCCGCATGGTCGGCAGCACCGCCCGCGCCGCGTAGAAGGGGCCGTTGAGATTGACGCCGACCACGGCGTCGATCCCGGCCGGCGTGATCTCGCTCCAGCCGCGCCGCGGCACGTTGAGGCCCGCCGCGTTCACCAGCAGGTCGCAGCGCCGCCACGCGGCTTGAACCGCCTCCCAGGCGCGCTGCACGTCGTCGGCCACGCCCATGTCGGCCGGGGCGACCAGCGCCTCGCCGCCCGCCGCGCGGACCATCTCCGCGGTGCGCGCGAGGGCCTCCTGACCCCGTCCGGTGAGCGCGACCCGCATGCCGGCCCGCGCCAGCGCCACGGCGGCCGCCTGCCCGATCCCGGATCCGGCCCCCGTCACCCAGGCGGCCTGCCCTTCGAGCGCGCGCATCATGGCGTTCGGCTCCCGCCCTACGGCTTGGCGACGAGCGGGCAGCCGCCCTCGGCGAGGGGGCGGAAGGCCTGCTCGGCGGGGATCGTCTCCAGCACCTTGTAGAGGTCCCACGGGCCCTTCGACTCGGACGGCGCCTTCACCTCGAACAGGTACATCGGGTGGATCTTGCGCCCGTCCGCCCGGACCACACCCTTGCCGAACAGCGGGTCGTCGGTCGGGTTGGCCTTCATCCAGGCCATGGTCTTCTGCGGGTCCGTCGACTTCGTCGCCGCCACGGCCTTCAGGTAGTGCAGGAGCCCGGCATAGACGCCCGCGTGGTTCATCGTCGGCATGCTGTTGCCGTTGCGCGGGTAGAAGCGCTCCGAGAAGGCCCGGGTCTCCGGGTTGAGATCCCAGTAGAACGACTCGGTCAGCACGAGGCCCTGCGCGGTCTGCAGGCCGATCGCGTGGACGTCGACGGCGTAGATCAGCAGGGCGGCGAGCTTCTGGCCGCCGTCGGTCAGCCCGAACTCGTGCGCCTGCTTGACCGCGTTGACCGTGTCGCCGCCC
Organism: Methylobacterium sp. UNC300MFChir4.1; assembly: GCF_900110155.1. Taxonomy (NCBI): domain Bacteria; kingdom Pseudomonadati; phylum Pseudomonadota; class Alphaproteobacteria; order Hyphomicrobiales; family Methylobacteriaceae; genus Methylobacterium; species Methylobacterium sp. UNC300MFChir4.1. Next base: position 36,740 of record NZ_FOCS01000025.1, read on the forward strand.
GCGTTGGCCAGACCCACCACCTTCGCGCCCGAGGCCTGCGCCTGCAGCAGGAACGAGGAGAAGTCCGTGGCGGGGAACGGGACCCGCGCGGCGCCCAATACGCGCCCGCCGCCCGTATCGATCACGGCCTTCGCCTCGTTCTGAAGGGAGAGCCCGAAGGCGTAGTCGGCGGTGAGGAAATACCACGTGTCGCCGCCGCGCTTGAGCATGGCGCCGGCCGTGCCGTGCGCCAGGGCGTAGGTGTCGTAGGTCCACTGGATCGTGTTCGGCGAGCACTGCTTGCCGGTCAGTTCCGTGGTGCCGGCCCCCGAGTCGATGAAGACCTTGTTCTTCTCGCGGGTGACCTGGCTCACCGCCAGCGCCACCGAGGAGGTCGGCACGTCGAGGATCGCGTCCACGCCGTCGCGGTCGTACCACTGGCGGGCGACGGCGGCGCCGATATCGGGTTTGTTCTGGTGGTCGGCCGAGACGATCTCGACCTGCACGCGCGGCTCGGTCTTGGCGAAATCCTCGACCGCCATCTGCGCGGCGACGACGGAGCCCTTGCCGCCGGTATCGGCGTAGACGCCCGACATGTCGTTGAGGACGCCGACCTTGACGCGGATCGGCTCGGCAACAGCCGGCCCGGCGAGCGCGGCGAAGCCGATCGCGACCGAGAGCACGCAACTCCGGATCGACGCCATGGCAGACCGTCCTCCGCGGCAGTTTCTGTCTTTCGGCCAGGAGGGCACGCTGGCATCCCAGCGTCAAGCAGCGGTCCGCGACCGGATCCGGGAGCGGTGAGACAGGCCGGCGCCGGATGTGTCGCGGCGGCGGTGCCGACGGAATTGGGCCGGAACTCCCACCCTAGACCGGCCCGTCGCGACATCGGGATCGGCGCGGTGGCGCGGCCTCAGCCGACGCGCTGTGCCGGACGACGGTCACGCCCCACGGGCGCGAGGCCCGGCCTCGGCGATCGAATGTCGTGGTGCCGGCGGAGGGGATCGAACCCCCGACGAACGGTTATTTCACCGTATTTGCACCGTGTTCTCGAAGGTCAAATCGACTGGGGCAAGACAACCCGACAACCGTACTGTGTGAGAGTTAAGTGTGATCGTCAAGAGGAACCTAAGCCGGGCATCTGAATCGATCTGGTCAAGCCATCGCATATATTCAACGGCTAACCTCCACAATCGATCGAAGATGTAAGCACACATAAACATGTTATAGCGCGCGTTGCATTCGAAATTGGAAGAATTTAACTGAACTAGAACGAGAAAATACGGCCGATAATACGGGACTAAGGCGCGCAACCGAAAAGAGCGTGCCGCAACCTGAAGGTGGATGAAGGGCGGTAAGCGAGTGTGTTATTATAATTTAGCACGGTCGGACCAGATTTCTCGATTGAAACGAGAAAAAACAAAAAATGCCGTGCCTCTATTATTGTTTTTCTCGGTTAGACTTGTAAGTTCGTGAACCTATGGTATAATGACGGTGTAGACGGCCTATATGTCACTATTATCCGATCATACTTCGCAAAGTTACTTGACATTTTTGGCGAATCATCGCATAACTAAAATCACAGTCGACTGCATCAAGCCGGCGCCCTGATATTCCTGCGGCGTCATTCAACTACTACCATTATTGCAAATATCACATCCGGGCCAAATCGTCCGAATGATTTCGCATGACCAAATTAGAGTATCTACGTGACATTTAATATTAAATCAGAAACCTATCGCTACATCCCTCTTGTCGGCAAAACCAAGCGTCCATTGCTGTCGGATTGGCCGAACAACGGTGTCTCGCTGCATGAAATAGATCAATTCGGCGCCATTCCAGAGGCGATCAATGTAGGTCTCCTAACGGGAACCGCATCGTATGGTCTAGTCGACATTGACCTGGATGGCCCCAATACGATTGCTGCCGGAGCATTGTTGTTGCCGGAGACCAATATGGTGATGGGTCGCAATAGTCGTCCGGCATCCCATTATTTCTATCGCGTCGAAGGAGATACCGCGTCGCTTCGCCTGAAAAATCCCAACGACGGCAAAACCCTGGTCGAGTTTAGAGGGAACGGCTGTCAAACTATGATGCCCCCGTCGATTCACCCCGACGATGGCGAAATGGTGCGATTCGAAGAAGGGAAGGATGGTTCGCCCACCCCATGTGATCGCGGCATCCTACTCACGGCTATAAGACAGATTGCAACAGTAAGCTTTCTGTCTGCATTCTGGATCAAAAAAGGTCGGCACAAACTGGCAATGCAATTCGCCGGTTTATGTGCTTGCAGTGGGGTTGATCGCAAAGCATGTGAGAAAATCATAGGCACTCTTTGCTCCATTACCGAAGATGAAGAAAGAGAAGATAGGCTGTTGGCGATTGCGACTACATATAATCGATACGAGACTGAGCGAAAAGTGGGATGGAAGTCAGACCTCATTGATCTTTTTGGATCGGAGAAAGCTATCGTATGTCTTATTGAATGGATGGAAGGCGATGGATCCGTACCATCACAGGATGACCGGGGCCGCAATGTGCAAACGATCAGTGTGGTTGTAGACACCAACACGGACATCTCGACGGCCGAAGCGTTTCATGCCTCTACCAGCGAAACTATTATCTACGGCGAGTATTCCGAGAAGTTCTACAAGAGAAATTCTGGTGTGCACGATCCGATCACGGTATTTGAAGTGAAAGGCGAGATTATCGATTTCTTAAAGACACCAACTACCGGCAATGTTGCGAATGATCCAATCAAGCTTCGAGCGGCACAATCCAATGCTCGGATCAACGCGGTTCTTGAACTTGCAAAGACATTTAAGCGTAGAGATGATAGGGGATTTGACCGTCAATCTTATCTGTTGGGAACGCGGAATGGTGTGCTTGATCTGACCATGATGAATTTAGTGGACCCGAACGATATTGTAACGAAACGCATCGGGACCGACTTCAGGCCAAATGCAGAATGCCCTCTGTTCTCGAAGTTCATCGGAGAGATTTTTGAAGACAACCCTGAAGTCATTCCTTACCTTCAGCGAACAGTAGGATACACTCTTACTGCCAGCGTTGAAGCCCAAGCCATGTTCATTCTTATTGGCACGGGGGCAAATGGCAAATCGGTGTTTCTGAACCTTTTGCAAGCATTGATGGGCGATTACGGAACGTCTCTACCTCCGCACTCTATCATGCAAGCGAAATTCGGGAACGATAAAACGGACGATCTTGCCTCGCTTGACGGGAAAAGGTTTGTCTTTGCTACGGAAGGTGAAGCAGGAGATCGATTGGCCTCCGCGAAAGTGAAACGCATGACCGGTGGGGATATGATGTCGGTCAAGCGCCTGTACAAGGATTATTTCAATCTAAAACCTGAGTTCAAGATGTGGTTTGGAAGCAATGAACTACCACGAATTGCCGGAAATGATGATGCCATTTGGCGACGGTTGCATTTGATTGAGTTCAAGCGGACGTTCACGCCAGCAGAGCAGGACCCTAGACTTCTGGAAAAGCTAAAGGGGGAATTGCCGGGCATTTTGAATTGGGCGCTTGAAGGCTTGCGTCAGATTGGAGAGATGAAGGGCGACTTTCTTGCTCCACCTGAGTCGGTCCGCAAGGCGCTGAACGCTTATCGTAATGAGAATGATAACGTGAGGGAGTTTATCGAAGAAGCTTGCATCCGTGATGGCACCAGTCGTGTGATGGCTGGCGAACTATACAACCACTATGTCGCTTATTCGAATAACAGTGGCGTCGAACCATTGAATCAAATTGCATTTTCTAAAGCATTGAATAATTACGACATCGGTATTCGAAAGCTGAGCAAGGGCAATGCACGAACCGGTATACGACTGAAATAATAATTCCGGGGCTTCGCTCCCGTCGCTTCCCTTCGGTCGCGATTGGCTGACTTAATAGCAGTGGAGGAATGGAGGCTTGTTACCTAACTTCCTATATCCAATAATTATTTTTTATTGGAATTTAGGTAAGTAACATCCACCCTCCACTCGGAAAGAAAGAGGTGAAGGCATAAGAAACACAATAAAAGCTGGATCAGCAATGTAGAAATTAATCCCGCCCAAGCCCCAAATTCGGCAAGCGCGATGAGAATTTCACGCAAGATTTGAAATAAATGACCACGTAAACACAGAATTTCCAATCAAGTTATTACCATATCATCAAATAGAAGGCATTATTGAACATACAATGAAAAATTTCTCTTTTTCGGCGTCCAGCACCAATAGCGATAATAGCTATGTTCTGCGAAAGATGCTCCGTCGTGGTTCCGAGGAGGCGTATTATCGTTATCGTTTGAATGATGGTGAAAGGTCCTTCGACTTCAAGCGGATGTTCTATCATTTAGAGGATATTATCGACGATTTTGATAGTATGTTGGACGACAAGGATAGGGTGAAGGTCGAGTGCCGCATTACGATAATTCGGGCGATTCAGATCTGCCAGGACCTATTCGCCTTGGACTACGCCGAGACGGTTGCCGATTATCGTAATCTGATGGCGTACCTGACTCGTGACATATGCCCGGTGTGGCAGAGGGCGATGGTATAGGCCTGACGCAATGGACAGGGGGCATTGAGCGTTTGATGCTCCATAGTCTGTTGCCTGGTTATGTTATTTTTCTTTTGATCTATTCCGGTCTCGCTAAAACTGTTCCGCTATGTTGCAGCTTAACTGATCTACGGATTTGATCAAAAACAGCCCCATCTAATCATCGTTCAAAGGCCCGAATGGATTTAAAGGATTTAACCCGAACAATTGAAGTTTTGTGATAGACCTATCTACGGCTCGATTGACTAGCAAGGCTGTGTTTTTTGGTCCACCGGACTCTTTGCTCTTTTCGGGAAGACTGAGACCGACGATTAGCTGGTGTTCGTCTCGCCGTGAAGCGCCAAAAGCGAGGTTAGCATCTCGGAATTGGTAACCTCTACCAGCAGGAGTTGCAGCAATTCCTGTGCTGATTTCTCCCGAAACAAAAGTCGTAAATTTTATTGTATCTACAAAGGGACTCTGCCCAGACAATTCTTTCAACGGCCCAAGTTTATTGGTAAATGCGATTTCGAAATAGGTCTGAAAAGTTTCATCTAATCCAATCCGACCAGCAATTGGATATTCGAAATTCTGATATTTAAATTTTGGATCATATTGCTGCACGGGGTCGCAATTTTCGAACATCAAGTCTACAATATTTGTCGTGATCCGGAAAGTTCTAAAGTTTTGCCTCTCTTTATTGTCGGACAGCTTCAGCCCAACAAGATTTAGGCCTGTGGTAATTGGATTGCCTAGATTTGTACCGCCACCTAAATTGTTACTCTCTGTCATTCGAAGCTGGAAATCAAACACGGCAATTGTGTCGTCGAATAGCCCAAAAGATTTGCGCTGTATCTCGGGTAGGCGACTATAATCTTTTAGCAATCGAACGTTGCGCGGATCTCTATCTATCAAATTGGCGATTTCAAGTCCTCTTTCATTCTTATCATCACGAAGTCTTTTTGTAATCGCGGCAGCGACTGCACCTTGCGCTTCACATTTTACTCTCTCGGCTATGCGGTAGGTCGAGAAACCAGTTACGGTATCTGGTATCGGCTTTATAGAACAGCCGCTACTTACAAGGGCTGCCAAAACTAATGAAATGTGCTTTCGTGCCATGGCCGACGCTCCAATATTGCGCCAGATAAGCATATAAAGTCTCGAATGCTGTTGCAGTTATGCAACTATTAACAGGTAGTTAATGCGGTCGGATTCCTCGGGAACTACTACTTCGATTTCATCCGAGGCGTGTCGAGCCGGGCCATAGTGTAAAAAGCAGTTAAGTCTACGCCATAAACCGATGATCACGGTACATTAGTTAGGCGGAAACTGGCATCGAACAGTCGATCCGCTTCATTGGCTAATCGTGCATTCCAGGCCAGCCGCGCGAACCATTCCTCGGGGATGGAAGACATCCCGTACGTTGCCCCTGCCAGCTGTCCGGTGATTGCCCCTACCGTGTCTGCATCGTCCCCAAGGTTCACTGCCAGGAGGACGGCATCCCGAAAGGTGGTGGTCTCGGACAGGCACCAGAAGGCGCTTTCAAGCGAGTCGATCACATAGCCTGATGATCGGATGTCACCCCGAGCCTTCCCGCGCCACGACCCGTCCATGATGGCCTGAACCCTCGGACAGAATGGGCCGTAGGATTCGGAGAGAACGTCCGACAACGGCTTTCCTCCGATAAGCGAGACAAGGACCGTCGCTAGGGCTTCGCTCGCGTCCACTGCCTCCTCTGCGCCGTGGGTCACGTAGCTCTGGCGACGAGCGGCATCCTTCAGGCGGTCGTTATCGTTCCAGTAGCGCAAAACCAGAGGCGCCAAGCGCATGATCGAACCGTTTCCAGCGGTACGGGGATCAACAGGCCCCGTTACCGGATTGTCTGTGCGCCGATACGCTTCCAGGGCCTTCCTCGTGGTGATCCCGATATCGAAACAAGAGCCCGTGCACGAGTTCTCGCCGAGTTCGTACCAGCGGCAGAACCGCTCCATGAGATCTTGTTCGTTCAGACCGTCACAGGCCAAGAGGGAATCAGCGAGGCACAAAGCCATCGCGGTGTCGTCCGTCCATTCGCCAACCTTCAGGTTGAACGGACCACCACCAACCATATCCGTCACGGGCGGCTTCGTATCTCGTATCTCGAATTCAAGGGTGGTTCCGAGCGCATCGCCAACCGCAAGGCCAATGAATGCTCCTAGGGCACGGTCACGTACGGCTTCAGACATTCAGACCCTCTGCCCAAGAACGTAAGCTTCCTGTGCCGGCGTCTCTATCGCTCCTGGCCGGACAGCGCGGACCCGTTCAATCGCCCTCGAAGGTTCCTCGCCCATTATCGTAACGAGCCTAGCCGCGATCATCCCCGCCCGACCAAGGCCACCCCTACAGTGGACCACCACCGACTGTCCGTGACGTAGCTGCTCCACGAGGCGAGGCCCTATGGTGCGCCATGCCGCATCGAAGGCCTGACGTGGAACGCTGACATCAGGAATCGGGGCATGGTGCCAGATCATGCCCGCATCCCTTACAGCCTCTGGCAAGCCTCGCACATTTAGTAGGTCGAACTCGTGGGCTTCCAGAAGGGTAAGGACCGACGAGGCTCCCCAACCTTGGATAGCCGCCACATCAGCCTGTAGGTCTCGCTCCCACGGTCCACCGGCTGACGTGTGATCCACCTTGCCGGGACAAATGGTGATGCCCACGCGTGCTTTGTTCTCGCCAATAGAGAGGGTCGCGATCTGTAGGGGATGTGTAAGGGACGTTCGAACTTGATAAGGGACCTTGCAGCGGGAATGTGAACCGAAAATAGCTTGACCGACGTGCCATGTATCGAACGCTGCCATGTTGCCCCCCCCCTTGCGAACAACATATATCATAGCAACGCCATATCCAAGACACATATCTTAATTCTTGGTACCGCGTTCATCATTGCAGCAAGTGGCCTGAAGGAATAGCCGACACTGACCTTAATGACGATTTACAATTTTTGACAGAAACAAAACATGTAGTTTAAGAGATGTGCATTTGAAGGAACTTTTAATACTGATCTGAATGTGGTAAATTGCACATCAAAAAAGGCCGATATTGCACGGTCAACAAAATCTTTTAAATTATTGCATCGCACATTTTGTGAATATAAACGCTCCCATAGGATGGCTCCTAAAGCGGGAATAGTACGATTGATGGGCGACCTACTAGTCGAAGGCCGCCCATTTAATAGGTTGTTCAAACGCGGAGTATTTGTGGTTCAGCGCTTGCCAAGCTTAAGCTGCAATCTTTGCTGCTCCATTCCAGCAATTATATTGTTCTTTGAAGCGATCTGCTTTCCGCGAGGAGTGTTGTTCAGCTGGATGAACGAATTTCCAACTATATCCCTAATCTCTGCCAACTCTTCTTTATTCAACCTAAAGCGCACCGCTACTTCATATAATTTTCTCGCGAGCACATGCTGAAGAAACTGACTATCTCCCATTCTCTCGCTTGCCTTCTTAGCGACTTCAGGCAACCCGGGGACTCCTAAATCGGCTAGGATCGACATGCGCAAGAATTGTCGTGCAGCCGGCTCCTCCTCTGATCCGATCCCGTCTTCGATCTGCAAACGAAGCTTCTCGGTGCCAACAAAGACGCTTGCCATCCGTGCAACCGCTATCGGCATATAAAGAGTTAAGCGTCGAGCCGTCTCTCCAACCGGTAAATCATCACCTAATGAAGATCTATAAGTTACTCCGTTAAACACAACTCGCTTTCTAACAGCTAGCTCAGATACAATATCCATCGACATTGCTGTAAATCTTGCCCAGCCTTCGACGGCACCGGTCAGTAATCTTCTTTTATCTGCATCTTTGATTAGCTCCATATGTTTGACCATCCCACTCAGTAATAAGAGATGGCCAACCCATTTCTCTTGTGGCGTATTGAACCTCTGCCGTATGACTGATTGTGATTGTTCTTGGTCGTGTAGATCGGTGCCTTCTGAAAGTTCTTTTCTGAGACTGTCGATCTGCTCAGGTGTTTTGAGATGACCGCGCAGGGACGTAAGTTCCTCTTCGGTGGTGGTTTTCATAGGAACTGCCAAATCGCGGAAGAAGGCATGCACGTCTTCGAGTTTGTCGACCTTATTAAGTTCTTCAGTCAATTTCAAAAATTTGATGTGAACGTCATCTATCTTTGCTTTGTCTCTTCTGTTTAATGCCGAATAGAAACCAATCTCGTTTATAAATGCAAGATAACGTGAGTCATCAAATATGTAATCTTTGAATTCCGGCGAATCTGACATCCGTGTTGCAGCAAAAAATTCGAAGAACATACGCAATCGGAAGCGGATACGATCTCCATGCCGTTCCAAGATGCGTGCTTCGACAAAATAATTTACCAAGTCGGTAGCAGTATATCTAAGACCATACTCTTTCAAGTATGCGATGCACCATCCAATCAAGTCGTTTTCCGTTGGATCATACTCATCTTGGCGGGTCATTATCTCCGCCACATTACATAACAAATCTACTTTATTCCGGAAATCAAACGTCCCAGGTAAGAGTTCCCTGGGCGCGTATTTTTGCAGCAACATTTCTATATAGCGCTCGATCAGAGATGCCTGATTTAAAACTGTACTATCAGGCTCTTCACGAATGATTTGAATCAAAAATGTGCCGGTGACAGCCGTAAGCGGCACGTTTAGCGCACTCGCGTCGCGGATCACTCGTTCAACCATTTGGTCGACCTGCTTGGGATCCGTTAAGCCGTGGTTTTCCACTAAGGTTTGCAGGTGACCCTTACGGAATGGCCGCATCCGAACGCGCGTAAATGGAATATCAGGAACGATTTCGGGCTGCAGGGCCGCTGTTTCAACGAAAGTAGTGCTAGTCGCGAAGATATATCGGCATTTAGGGTAATTTATAACAAAGTCGACAAGCGCCTTCTTTTTCTTGATTATATTGAAATCCATATCGTCGACAAGAATAGTTATGTGGCCGCCTTCGAGTAGCGAGTTAGCGCTGATCTCAAGATCCGGCAGTTGATCTTTGACAAGCTTATCAATGCTTTTTGACAATGTCTTAATAGAGTTAAACTGAATAACGACAGGGACCGCCCATTTCGGCACAAATGCAGACTGTTGCGCAATCCGATGAGCGATCTGGTTTAATAGCGTTGATTTGCCAGACTCAAGTCGTGCTGAGATAACGTAATTAAGTTTCGAGCTTATTATGTCGTCAATTGAAAAAGTTTCTACTCGAGAACCGATGCGTGCTTCGCCTTCAGTTCTAAATGGTATCTCGCGGTCAAAATCTGGGGGTACGAACAAATTGTCCGACGGGCTATTCGATACCAAGTTAGCGCACTTTTCAGAAAGATGTGGCAGCAACTTGGTGACACGCCATCTTTCAAGCATATGCAGGTCAAACCCAGGTGTTAGCGCGTCAAAAAAATGTTTCGCTGACTCGGAAGAGTAGAATACTCCATCATCGCCGAGATCTTCCGCTTTAGAGAACCCAAGACGGTGCTCGAACCATCTTCTGTATGCTATTCTTGCGTGGCCCTCTTCCGGAGCTATATTGATTAATCCGTAGCCGTTCCAATAATTCCGACCGCAATATAGCGCCCCGCTTTGGACGTGAAGAAAGCCCCCGCTTAACAGCTGAGATTGCCTGGGGGAGACATCATGCAAATGTCCACTTAGATAGCCCAAGGTTTTTCCGGCCAAGATTCTCTCGAATATCGATTGATTGTCGTCGCTAAACCAGCTTGGCGGATGATGGCCGACAACAAGAGGAACTATTCCGTTCGGGACCTTATCTAATGACGTTACGATTGTTTTCTCTGAAACAAACAATTTTCCCTGATCGGCAAGTTTATCTATGATACCACCGGCACACAATGTCGCTGTATTGAATACAACTATCGCCAGCCCCAGATCTCGAATGTAATATACCGAAGAGAAGGCATCTGAATAAGTGCAGTTTTGATTTGATAGCGCACCCGCGAGGCTGTTATACTCATTGAAGGCTTTCGCGACGTAACTCTGGAATGCTCTGTCTTCTATCAATTTATTTGCGCCACTATATGTCCATGCTGAACTCCTATAATCTTCCAGCGCTGGAATATTTGCTCCAACAACATCCCTATTGATATCGTGATTGCCGGGGCAAATAATTAATCTGTCTTCAGATAAATCGAGCGCTTCCATTATCTTGACTAATAGATCAAAGACAGGCGCGTATGCTTCTTCAAGAGCCGCTCCAAGAACTAAGTCACCTGAAAATACAATCAAATCGGGTGCGTCGGAGGTGAACCGCAATTTCGCGATGTCCGTCATTAAGGCACTAATTATTCTTTCTTGATCCCAGGCGCACGGGTTACGCAAATGAAGGTCGCTTAGATGAAGTATCTTAACCGACTTCATGGAATCACTCGCCTAGAGATTGGTCGCGAATGATCGCTCGGATCAACTCGCGGTGACATAACGAGGTATGATGGCCGCAACTTCACGTTGGCGCAAGGCTATCGTTCGATATTTGTTCGAACTCGTCGAAAGTTTGTAAATAGTTGTCGCGACTGGCGAAATGGCATCGATAACATTTGTTAACTCTGCTTCTGGCCATCGGAGCAATGCATTGCCATAAAGCGATTGGCAACTCGAAGGTAATCGACGTAGATTGCCGAGTTACACGTTGGTCAAGCTGTGTCGGTGTACTTCAATTTGTACTTTGGAAACAGCTTCATTGCGTCAGCTAGCATCGTTAGGGTCGGTGTTTCGTATCGCCGGCCTACCGATGCGACGCTATGACCGGTGATTGCGTCCCGTAACCGTTCTTCGATCCCGGCTCCGAGAGCGCGCGTCTTCCACGTATGCCTCCAACCGTGGTTCGGATGGACGCCCGGATCGAGCTTGACGGTCTCGCGGACCCATCTACCTAGCTTATGGCTCTGAAGCTCTCCGGGTGACGTGGCCGACGCGCTCCTGTGACGTTTCTCGTCATAGAACAGTGGGCCGGGGCCGCACGCTTCCACGAACGCGAGAAAACCCTGTTCAATGAGGTGGGGATGGATTGGTACGGAGCGAGGTTGGCCCGTCTTCGTGATCCGCAGGTCCATCACGGGTATGCCAGCCTCAAAACGTATGTCTCTACGTTCCAGGCTCGTCAGTTCACCGATCCTCGCTCCTGAGTAAGCGGCAAGCCATGGACACCACCTTCGGGTCGCACTGCGGGGTAGGTTCATCGGATCGGGAACCGTCGCAGATGCCGCTGCCAGGATCGCTACGGCTTCGTTCTCTCGGAATGTTCGTTCGCGTCCAGGCGCTATCTTGGGCCTATCGAGCGAGACGCCTGATGCGGGGTTGCCCGAAATCATCGAGCCACCAGATCGCCCTGACGCCCAACGAAAAACCGAATTAACGGTGGCTAGATCATTGCGATTGATTGCCTGGACGGAGATGCCTTCGAAGTCGCGTCGCGTTTCCGCCCACGAGTACATGTCGTCGGTTGTCAGCGTCCGAACGTCACGCCCCTCGAAGAACCTCGATAGGGACCGAAAGCTGCCACGGTACCGTTTGATCGTGTTCCGTGAGCGTTTGTCGGCATTGTAGGTCGCCCAGCGTTCAAACAGGTCGCCTACGGTCAAGAGGAGTTCTGTGCTCTCCGCTGTCCCTGATGCGGGGCGAGGCCGGCACTTGGGTTCTTTTGCGATATTGCCGATGGCTGGACGTAGGAGGGCAGTCTCGCGCGCGCTAGACCCATCGTTTGGGGTGTGTGTGATCATCCCAGTTCGGTGGGCGTGCCAGAACCGCTTCAGCACACCATCGGCAATCGCATGACGGACCTTGGCTTCGCGTAGGTCTTTGGTCCGCAGAGATGCCTGGACGATAGAGCCGACGGTTAACGAAGCCGACGCCTCCCCGATGGGAAGCGTAACGGATTGGCCCCTTAGCCGTAGGAGCAAATCTGAAGGTGTCCGCTGCCGAAGGTGATAGACCCCGGACGTCGGGTCCTTCCACGGCCGGGCGATTCGGATAGGCAATGTGTGACACCGCTGTGTAAGAGTAGCGGCTGTCTCGCCCTTATCGTCGACCTAACCTGTTGATTTCATGGTGAATTTCATGGTGCCGGCGGAGGGGATCGAACCCCCGACCTTCGGTTTACAAAACCGCTGCACTACCGCTGTGCTACACCGGCTCGCGCTCTGAAACCATTGAGAAAATTGGCGGTTTCGGTGCGTCAGAGGCGCTTTTGACTACGTTTGGGGGCGCTTCGTCAAGGCACACATCTCGGCACGTTCCGTTCATCGTGCGTGCGCGCAACCCTTGGAGTGGGCCGAAGAAGGCCGGCGCCCGAGCGATGCGGGAGGCGGCACAGTTCATGGCAAAGTCCACGGTTTGGGAGTGAATGGCCAAGGAACCCTCGACTCGCCGAGCTGCGCGAGACCGCGAGGTTACCGATCGGGCGATCCGCGCCGTGGTCGTCGCGGTGCTGGCCGACCGCGCCGGCAGGACCTACCCGCTTCCGAAGGGTCGGCGCCGTGACATCACCGCGACCATTCGACAGAACACTCGCGCGGCTGTTGCGCGCCGCCGACAAGCCGGCTCGAAAGCGCAACATGGTTCGGACCGCGATCCTGCTGGGGCACTCGATATAGGGGTGAGCGTGATAGATCCCGGTGCCGCCCGAGCGGCGACTGCCGAACGCGTAATGGAGCGGTTGAGCGGCTTCGCGCAGGGAAGCGGCGTCAGTGGTAGGGTCGCCTGCCAGATCATCGAATGGGTGATCGCCTCCCCGACCGATCGCCGCAGGCGGAGACCTGTTGGCAAGGCGTGCACGTGCATCCTGATCGCACCCGGGTAGCGGGGTCGACGACGAAACCGCTCGCGACTTGTAGCGGCTTCGCTGGGAGGGATCGTCCTGACAGGACAGGATCCAGATATCTAGAATGTGCGGTCGATACTGAATTCAGTTTTTGATATTCCTGTTGCTCCCCGTGTGCAGATACATCTAAATTGACGAGATACCTATCTGCTCTTCAGGTCGAATGCGATCCCGTTTTTACATGTATGAAGTAGTTTTCTGCAATAAGACATGCACCAGCTTTCGAATTTCATCAACGGACCCCGAAGGGGGAGTGCTCTTTTCTCAATGCAATGCCATGAAAAATAGGCAACCGAAATTATTATCGGGGTCGAAATTAGAAAATTAGTCCACCACTGCCGAAGATCCGGAAAAACTGCAGACACTGCCTGTTGTATCGGAAATCCATACAAGAAAATGCCATATGAATAATCTCCGCTTGACACAATTGCGGACCGTGTCGGATTCCGCATCCCCAAATAGATAGTCACATAGGCGGCAGGAAGTGCGGAGAGGGCATTGAAGATCGGAAGATAAAGAAACCCAACCATGGCAATGGCGCATGCGAAGAAAATCGGGGCGCTATATGGAACTCGATCTCTGACTCGATAGAGATACGCGCCGTACAGAAAGGATAAGACAAGCACAGGTCCGCGAACAGTCCCTTCGTCAACCTGAGTTCGCGTATAAATGGTGATCATGACTAAGACTTGCATCACCAGGCAGCCGAACAAAATCAGTTTTTCCGATCTGTAGAAACCGATTATGTAAAATAAAGATATCAATATGTAGCAATACAATTCGTAAGGAAGTGTCCATAATTGCGCGTTCACCTGCGTAGTTGGATTATCAGTAAAGACGCCGGGGAGATAATAACGAACGACGCCTATCATGTTCAAAGTATAGGACCAAAAACCTGGATCCGTAAAATACTTTGGGAGCGGGTAATACGTGAACAGCGCTCCAACGATCATCATTGCTATTGTCGATTCCACTGCCAGCGCAGGGAAGATGCGAATTAGTCGAAGTCCCAAGAACCCAACGATCGTTCGAGAGCGTTCTAGACTTCCGGAAACGAGGAATCCGCTCAGTGCGAAAAACATGGGAAGTATCATGGCCCATATTGGCCGCGACGGTCCCAAAATGAGCCATCTTTGAGCTTCTATGCCATAAGAAACTATCACCGTGTGCCACAACACTATCATTGCGGCGAGACCAATTCGCATATAATCGAAGCCGGACGGCCGCCCTTTCGTCAGGAAGAGGCGTTCACTCAGAGTCATCGTTTCCGTCCCTCCCGGAAGCCGGGATTGATATCTTAATCCGGATCGTACCTCCGAATGGGAAATTTGGATATTATAAAGAAGATTACGCTATTGAACGTATCACCATATCCGAATGGCTAACATGTGTGGGCTTAGAGAAGGCTTGATGCCCAAATTCCTCGACAGCCATCGATATTGCAGAGCGTGCCAGGATCCACTGCCGTGCGCGCGCCTCGCTCGCTGCACGCGCTGGCTCGGTCGGAGGCCTATGGCTAACAATCGGCTATGCGCGCCTGAGCTGGAGTCGGCGGCACGTGGTCGGTGATACGACCGCTCACGCGTCAATCACCAGCAGATTGCTCACCTGCGTCGTGTCCCGCTGCGTACGAATCGACAACTTGGTGTTCCAGCCGTGCCGACTCACCCGCCCCGCGCGCCGGCACCATTTAAGCAGGGTTTGGTCGGGCCGAGGCCGATGGAGGTCGGGACCCCGGTCCAGGCCCGCACCGTGGCGTGCGGGTGTTGCGCGCGCTCGACCTTCGAGCCCAGTGCCGCGTCCGACAGGTCGGGAAGCTCTCGTCGACCGGGTCGATCCCCATCTGCGCAGGCAGGGTTGGTCCGACCCAACGTATCCCCGTCGAGGGTGAAGTTCGTTGAGGGCGCCGCTCGCGCGAGCAGCAGGGGCTGTTGCCGTGGATCAGCGCCACGGCGCGGCCGCCGCCGATCCGGTCGGGGTGGCCTGGCCTCCGAGGGAGGGCTCGCCCGGACCGGCGGGCCGCCAGGTCAGCCCAGGCATCGTCCGGTACTCCGCGCGTTCGTATAGAAGCGTAGAAGGCCTCCGATGATCGCATCAACGCGAAGCCCGTTCGCCGTTGGATGCGCGCGAAATGCCGTATCGCTCACATATTCCCTGCCCGTCATTCCGTTCACCGCCATGCGTATGCCGAGCGGTTGCCAATGTGTCAGAAGCGATGGCGATTTCCGGTGCGGATCCCGCTAGACCTCGAACCAGAAGCCGGCACCCTCGTCGCACATGCCCTCAAGATGCCTGTACTTGATCGGAGCGATAATGTCGGACGCAGGCTTATAGTAAAACATCATGGCGAGAATGTATTGCTCGTTCCAAAAAAGCCTGTCGCAGTCTCAAGATACTCATATGGCAGATGGATGTCGTGCACATGCATGATCACGCCCGGTCGGAGAAGCGGGTAGATTCGCAGGAAGAAATGCGTCGTGTCGCTGCCATGGAACAGGAGATGGCTGCCATCCAGCATCAGCACATCGCCACCCTTCAGCGATTGAAAGTAGGACGGGTCAACATCGAGGAGGCCGTTAGAAATCCACTTATCCGCAATGTCGCGGACGCTTGAGCGCGGATTGGGGTTGATGCACTCGATCTTGGTGTCGAGCTTGTACTTGCCGATTGCGCGGCGAGCGAATTTCGTACTGTTGCCGCTTCCGACCTCGACATACTGGGCTGGCCTGCGTGTGGCGAGGACAGTCGTCAGGGCCAATGCGTCGCCGTAGCTGAAGTAGCCGTTCGGCAGGAGCGGTGTCCGGCCGTCGAGGTCGCGGTCAGCGACGTCCGAGAAATCGGCGAATTGCTTCATGTCGTCGGCGAACGTTCTGAAGTGCCGGCTCTTGCGCTCCATGCGTTCGCGCAGCCAGGAATATGGCGTTCGATTCAACTCAGTTTTGACAACGTAGTCGCCGTCGAGAGGGAAGCTAGGCCCGGATTTCGATATCCGGGCATGAGCACTCGTCCATTGGTGTAATACGGCACCAATGTATGGGCGCCCTGGAACATTTCGAGCGTTGGATGTGAAATATTATCAATAGTTTCGTTGGTCGGCACAGGCGTACCGGTTCAGACCCGCCGCCACCGCGTGGGGGGCGTTGAGAACGGAAGGTGGCGGGGCGCGCGAGACAGATACTCGGTTCGCAGAAACGGCGTACAAGCGCCGCTCAATCCGAGCCGCGCCAGGATCTGCGCGGCCGGCCCTCAATGGCCCGAGCGGCGGATCAGGCTCTTGAGGCGCTGGTCGGCGGTGTCGAGGCGGTCAGCGATGCCGCGCCGGATGCATTTGCCGACGGAATCGCCGGCGTAGAACCCGACCGTCTGGTCCTGGTTGCGGCAGGACTGGACCGGCGGCCACGCCACCACCCCTGCCACGACCAGCAGCACGACCAGGCAGTCGACGACGAGCCAGCCCTTCCAGCCGAGCCGGAAGCCGCGCCGCCGCTCGGGCGCCCGGTTCCGGCGCGGGGTGCGGTGCGCGCCGTCCGGGCCGACCCGCGCCATGCGAGCGCGGAACTGGGCCTCCTCGAGGGCGTCGGAGGCGCGGCCGGACGAGGCCGGGAGGAGCGGGCGGGTGGACATGGCGGCCTCGCGGAGGTCGGTTCGGAGCGGATCGGCGGAGCGCGGAAGGGCCTTGAGCGGGCGCTCAGTCGATGAGCCGCTTCAGGAGCGCGAGGTTGTCCTGGATCGACAGGACGTTGCCGAGCATCTCGGTACGGGCGCAGGCCCCGGCCCCGACAAGACCGAGCCAGCCCGCCGCCGGGCGGGCGCTGCAATCCGCGAAGCTGCCGTACAGGAACAGCCCGGCCGGCACCGCGAGGAGGGCGAGCTTCGTCGGCGAGAAAAGCCGGCCGACGACGCCTCTGCGCGGCCGCCGCGCGTCGCGGTCGTCGTCCCAGTCCCTGTCGTCCGGCTCCCAGCCGTAGCGGTCCGCCTGGTACGCCGCCGCGTCGATGTCCCGGTCCCGGCGAT
Source organism: Methylobacterium sp. UNC300MFChir4.1 (assembly GCF_900110155.1). NCBI lineage: Bacteria > Pseudomonadati > Pseudomonadota > Alphaproteobacteria > Hyphomicrobiales > Methylobacteriaceae > Methylobacterium > Methylobacterium sp. UNC300MFChir4.1. The sequence continues at coordinate 54,130 of NZ_FOCS01000025.1, forward strand.
ACATGGCGTTCCGTGCTCGGTCTGATCAGTCGGACCGAAGATGCCACGCTTTCGTGAAGCTCAACCTAAGAGCAATGTTTAAGTTCTTCTGAACCGGTCTCGCCCGGCTCAGGCGGCGAGCGCCCGCCTCACCGTGGCGCGCAGATCTGCCAGGGAGAAGGGCTTGGTCAGCACGTCGGTGACGATGGCGTCGAGCCCGCGCGCGCGCTCGCGCTGATCGGCGAAGCCGGTCATCAGCAGGATGGTCAGGTCGGGGAAGTCGCGCTTGGCGGCGAGGGCCAGCGCGATGCCGTCCATGAGCGGCATGCGGATGTCGGTGAGCATCAGGTCGAAGCCGCCGTCGGCCTCGTTGAGGCGGTCGAGCCCGTCGCTGCCGTCGTTGGCCGTGACGACCGCGTGCCCGTCGATCTCGAGCCCCCGCTTCAGGAAGCCCCGGACGGTCTCTTCGTCATCCACCAGGAGGATGCGCGCCATGTGGTCCCGTAACCGTCCCCGAAATCCGCGCGCGCCGCGTCGCGACGCCGCGCGCGCCCAAATACCGACAGACGCAGACGAATTCTCCGTCTGTCAAGTCGTCGCAGGCTGAATTGTCCCGCGGGTCGCGGCCCGCGGCGAAAATGCCGCGCCGCGGGCATGGTCAGGCGTCGAACAGGTCCGGGGCGCCGTCCCCGTAATCGACCACGCCCACGAAGGGCAGCTGGCGGAAGGCGTGGGCGGCATCCATCCCGTAGCCGACGACGAACACGTCGGGGCAGGTGAAGCCGACGAAATCCGCGTCGATCGTCACGGCGCGCTTGCCGGGCTTCTCCAGCAGCACCGCGGTGAGGACGCGCCGGGCGCCGCGGGCCATCAGCAGGTCCTTGGCGAAGACGACGGTCCGGCCCGATTCCAGGATGTCGTCCACGAGCAGCACGTCCCGCCCGCGCACCTCGCTCTGTACGTCGCGCAGGATCTCGACCTGCCCGCTGGAGACCGTCCCGGTGCGGTAGCTCGACAGGTGCACGAACTCGACCTGCGGGGCGAGACCCACCCGGTGCAGCGACCGGAGCAGGTCGGCCGCGAACATGAAGCTGCCCTTGAGCACCGCCACGACGAGGAGGTTCTCGGGCCGCGCGGCGAGGATCTCGCGGGCGAGCTCGTCGTTGCGCTTGGCGATGGCCGCCTCGTCGAACAGGGTGCGGACGCGCCGTTCAGGGATGCTCATCTCTCGTGTCCCGAAGCCCGTTGGCGCGGCGGCGCCCGCCGCCACGCTCGGGAACGGTCTTAGCGTCCCGGGCGCGCGCGGGGAACTCCGGATCCGCCAGATGGTCCAGCGCCGTCGACGCGGGTCAGCCTTCGGCCGCCTGCCGGAACGGTCGGAGCAAGCGGGTGAGCCCGCGCCGGCGCGCCGGCCGGGCCGGTCGCCGCGCCGCGGCCAGGTCCGGCCCCGCATAGGTCCCGTCGGCGTCGTCCCCGTCGACCGCGTCGTCGTCCGGGTCGTCCGGTTCGACGTGCCGGACCTGCTCGAGGACGTCCGTCACGATGCGCGGGATGGGCCGCGCGTGCTCTTCCAGGAGCAGCGAGGCTGTCCAGAGGCGACTCGCGTTCGCGAGGGGCAGCTTCCCCTGTGTCAGGCGCTCCATCAGCATCCGGTCGGCGAGCGAGGCCGCGAGGTCGCTCACGATCTCGAGCTGATCCTGCTGTGTCGTGCTCTTCATGGCAGTCTTCACGCTAACGAAAATAGTCTTCTCCCAAACGGGACGGTATGCGAGCAAATTTGGCGATTCTATAACGTGCATGAGCATTGGAGCGGCCGCCTGTGTACAGGCCGGCTCCGGCGCGAGGATCGGTCCCGTCAATTCCGATCGGGGCGGGGTGAGGGTTCGGGCTGGCCCTGATACGGCGCGGTGCCATCCGCGCACAAGCAAAAGGGGCTGGCGATCCGCCAACCCCTCGCGCTGTCGAGCTGAATGGATGGTACCACCGCCCCGGCTCGAACGGGGGACCCCCAGATCCACAATCTGCGAGCGCGTGCATCCAGGAGCCGCCAGAATGGGTATAAACCACTGATTTTATGCGGGAACCTCAAGTCTGAGGTAGCCAGAGGCGTTCAGAAAATGCCAGGAATGTCGGACGCCTGCTTCCTGCCTGCTTCCTGGAGATGGTCCTGTGCGGTTCACCAAAACGTCAATCGAGACGTTGGCCCTACCAGTCGGCAAAAGTGAGCTTTACGCCTGGGACGACACGCTGAAGGGCTTCGGCGTGAAGCTGAACGCGGGTGGCTCACGCAACTACCTAATCCAGTACCGCGCCAGGGATGGACGCACGCGCAGGGTGGTCGTTGGCAAAGTGGGCACGCTCACGCTTGATGAAGCGCGGAAGCGCGCTCGGGATCTTCTGAGCGGCGTTCAGGTCGGCATCGACCCTCATGCCGAGAAGGCAGCCGCCAAGGTGCGAGCGGCGGTGACACTCGGCATTGTCGCCGAGGCGTACCTGAAGCAGGCCGAGAGCCGGCTCCGATCACGATCTTTTGAGCAGGTCGAACGGCATCTCAAGCGAGACTGGCAGCCTCTCACGAGCATGCCAGTAAACGAGATCAAGCGGGCGAACGTGGCCACCCAACTTAATCTGATCGCTGTCGACGGCCACCGGGTCAAAGCTGCTCGTGCTCGTTCCGCGCTTTCAGCCATGTTCACTTGGGCGATGGGAGAGGGGCTCGCAGATAGCAACCCAGTCGTAGGTACCAACAAGCCGGCCGACGAGAAGGCGCGAGACCGCGTGCTGAACGAGAAGGAGTTGCGTGCCATCTGGCTAGCCTGCCGGGACGATACCTACGGCCGGATCGTGCGGCTCCTCCTGCTCACGGGTCAGCGCCGTGACGAGGTCGGCTCGATGAGGGAGACCGAGCTGGACTTGGCCGCGGCTGTTTGGACCATTCCGGCTGAGCGAACGAAGAATGGTCTCGTCCATGAGGTGCCCCTATCCCGTCCTGCGCTGGACATCCTGGGGGCACACCCGCGGACCGAGGGCCGCAGCCTCCTATTCGGTTATGGTGTTGGAGCATTCAGCGGGTGGTCGAACTCGAAGGAGCGCATGGATAAGCGGATCGCCGCGTCTGGACTGGCGATGGCACCTTGGCGGCTTCACGATCTCCGAAGGACGGCAGCCACCGGCATGGCCAGCATCGGCGTTCTGCCACATGTCGTGGAAGCCGTCCTAAACCACATCTCGGGTTCAAAAGCAGGTGTCGCCGGCATCTACAATCGGGCGACCTATGCTCGTGAAAAGCGAGAAGCCCTTGACCTCTGGGCCGCACACGTCCTCGCACTCTCATCACTTGAATAAGCGACCGAGGATCATTTTACGGTGGAGTTCACTAGGCTGCCTCAGAGAGGCCTAAACGGGGTCTTCAAGGGCATGCATCCACCAGGGCGTCGACCTGATCGTGCTCTCGGTTCAGCACCTGCTGGACGGTGTCGATACGACCTTCTCGATGGCGGCTGAATGAGGCTCGTTATCAAAGGTAGGGCAATCTGCCTTATCACCTAAAGATTATTTGAGCCACTTGCTTATAAGCTGAATTGCGGCTGGCACAATAAGTCCTGATGCAGTTATGCCAGCCGTTATCGCAGGTAGCCATTTTTCAATCGTATTCTTGTCTTGTTTAGCGCCAGAAAATCTCCTTAGCCCGCCGAACACACTTTCGGCTGCCCTTTTTACAATGGATGGCTTCGCTGCTTGAACACGGAAGCGATCAGCTGATAGACCGCCGATCATAAAAGTTTGTGCAACAACGAGCATAAAGTAGATCGCATTCGATAAAGATTGCTTGAAGTATTTGCTTACATCGACAATAGTACCCATTCCGTAAAGATACAAACTACCCAAAAGACCGGAAAATCCTGATATTATTAAGCCATACGCAAGGTATGTACTCCAATTGGTGCCTGGACGGTATGAGGCTATCCAGATCCCGCTTGCGCCCGCAACTATCATTGCCAGCGGAAGCCATTGATATTGCTGGACCTTACCGGGGTATATTAAATTTAGAACAGCAAGTATGGCAACTATAATTAGAATTGCTGCTGCGCATATATAGAAAACTGCGTCATCGTCGGGATCGTAATTTTTTTTGCTTGAGCCAAACATCTCAGACCTCAAGGTGCTGGGACTGCGCGCTTAATCATTGCCAGCGGCCATTCACAAGAGGCTGAGCTATCAATTTCCCTTTTTGTCGCGGATAGTAGGCAGAAAGCAATCTATTTGATCACCGAGAGTTCGGGAAACGGTCGCACCGTGATCCCGGGCTGCCGGCAGGGCAGGTTGGTGACCCCGCCCAGGCCACGGATGCTAGGCGGCAGAAGGGGCTATCGAGAGGGTACACGGCCACCACTCTGCCATGCCACGCCGCAAATGGAGTGAAGGACCTGATCTCCGGCCAGAGCATCTCCTTCGAGTTGCGCTCCCTGTCGGACAGCCCGGACCGGTTGATCCCCGAGCACATGTTCCTGCCTAGCAAGGACCTCCTGTTCGTGTCGCTGTAAAAACCGAATGACTAAATCTTCGTGTTTTGAATGGCGGCGTATTTCTGTGGGTCGCTGACTTCGCCTACCAGAAATTTTACCCAAGCATCGGAATATGTGTAATCCTTGTGAGCCGTATTATACCAACAGTAGCGCTTGTCGGTGCCCCCAGGCTTGGATGAATTACCCCGTGGGCGAACTTTATATAAATTCCATGCCCTGGTGTGATCTGCGGAATTGAACTTTTTACCGCTGGCTTTCGCAACCTGCGAAATTACTGCACCGGGCTTGTGGGGGAACAGTTCATCGGCAGGCACCTTCTTCGATAGTACATTATGTATTTCCTTGCCCTCGGCGGTCTCAGGGCTTACAAATTGGAAATGAGAGCTGCCCTTCGACGCCGAACTGAAGGTATAGATGACCTTGAACTGGAACTCGGTGTTATTAATTTGCTCCTGAGACATTCCCTCAGTAATCAATGCGTCGATGGCTGCTATATCGGCCGGAACATCGTACTTGTTAAGTTCTTTTGCTTGCTCAATGCTTAGTTTCGCAAATTGTAGAGCTAAGGATAAATCCTTTGATAAAGTAAGATCGGCTCCAAAAAGCTGACATAACATCTTATCGAAATTCAAACAACATGCCTGGTAGAGGGTGCTCCATCTTAGATCCGCTCGGCCTAGTAGTAGATGCTCAACCTTGTCTCGGATAATTTTGACGCCTTTGAGATTGAGCTTGATCTCTTCACTAAGTGGACAATCGGAACGTTTCAGCATATCAGAGAGCGATATGCTGTTCGCACCATTCATTATCGAAATGCCCTTCCTAATGTAATACTCATGAAGCAAATATGTCCATGCAATATTGGCCAAAACAGAGTAAACTTCAGCCTTGAATTTAAGCGCTGGGCTGTTGAAAATCTGAACTGCAAGTATCATCGCTTCGCGCGCACGGACTAGACGTTCGTTATCGTACTGGTTGAGACCAGTAGCAACGTCGTACGAACGCTTCCTGAGCTGGTAGAATGCAACCTCGTCATCTGAGGCAGCTGTCTGCGATGCGTCCTTTTTGATCCCGGTGATACGGCCGCTGTTGACGGTATTGGGTCTGAAGTGATTGATCAGGGCATGAATGTCTTGGTTACGCCAGCCTTTGTTCAACAATGCCTTGACAATACGCTTCTCTTGCGCGGTGAGCGATGCGTTCTGACCACTTTTAGCCAACAGCTTCCCCACAACCGCACCCGCAACAACCTTGGGTAGGCTATCAAACCTCCTCGCGAGCCGCCAAGCTCATTCGTCGCTTCACTCACCGTCTTCTTGCTACCCACCCGTTAGCCGATCGGTACGAAACGTACCATGTTGCTGGCCTGCTCCGCACGGTCGCCCAGCGCACAAGCGGATCTGGCTATGAGGTCGGAGCTTCATCAAAGCCCTCGATGTATCGAGCCCACAACTCCAAGGCTTCACGCTTCTCCACGTCATACAGATGTCGGTTATAGATGCCCGCCACACCCGCCTTGGTGCCGGACACGTGGTTGAGCACGGCCTCGATCACGTAAGGTGGAACACGCATTCGGGCCAACTGAGTGGCGCAGGTGCGGCGCAGGTCGTGTAGCCGCCACGGGGTCGCGAACGGGCAGCGTTCATCGAGCGCGGCCTTCGCCTTTGAGAAGCCCGAGAAGCCGTTGTTGTCCCACACGCCGAAGACATGACGTCGGCCGCTGAGCCTTCGGTCGTCACGCTGCCGCAGAATTTTGAGTGCGAGTGGCGGGAGGGGAACCTCATGAGGCAACCCGTTTTTTGTGCGTTCGCCGGGAAGCGACCAGGTCGCGTCGACAAAGTCGATCTCCTCCCACCGCATTCTAGCGATCTCGTCACGCCGTTGGCCGAGGAGGATCAAGAGGCGAACTATTAGACTAAAGTCATCATTTCCGGCGCAGGCACACCACACAGCCTTCAGTTCATCCCCTTTCAGCACGCGATCGCGTCGCACCTGCCGCCCACGTTTCTCGGTGCCCGCGACGGGGTTCTTTTCGGCCAGACCGCTTGCGATGGCCCAACTGTAAAATTTTGATAGGGCTGCCCGAGCCTGATTGGCTGCCGATATGCCGCGCACCGTCAGAAGCCAAGCTTTCACTTCTGCGCGGGTCAATTCTTGCAGCGGCCTCGGATGCAATGGCTCTAGACGAACTTCAAGGTATCGCTTCAAATCATTCAGATAGCTTTCGCTAAGCTGCTCAGCGCGCTCGGCTAGATATCCTGGAATTAGCGAGCCAATCGTCACGACTGCGGAAGCCTCCTTGCATTCGGCACGTGGCTCAAGCGCAAGCCGGGCGCGCGTAAGCATCTCGGCTCCGGCCTTGCGGGCGTCGGCGGCGGACAGGAGCCCAACCTTGCCGATCGTCTCGCGTTTCGTCTGACCGGCGAGGTTCCGGTACTGAATAATCCAGACCCGTGTCCTAGCGCCGATACGCGCCCCGAAGCCTGGGACTTCGTCGTCGAACACGTAGAGCTGCGGCCGGCCTTTCGGCCGAGTAAGGGCGAGGACGGACTGGTCAGTCAGTTGCATGTGTAGGAGCCGGAAATCAGAATTTGAGATGTAAATGCGAACACTTGTGATGCCAATGGCGCCATCAAGTATTTCGCCCATATCGTGGAGTGGCACACTTCATAGAAGCAGAAACGGCAACGCATTGGCGATAAGCGCGGCAACTATTATTGGCCGGGATATCAGTGCGCGATTTTTCGAGCGCGCGGAAGTCTTGATCTACAAAAACGTTTGGCTAGATGGGCCTTTGAAGGGCAGAGGGCCAAAGTACGTTTCGTACAAACTGGATCAAAACGACGCTGAAAGAGCCAATAATTTTTCCGATTTGCGTGGGATCTACAGTTCGATCTTTATCGCAGATCGTTTTAATGCCGAATATATTTCAAGGATTGACCGAGAGATGTGTCCCCGAATTTGATGGTTTCTGACCCATCTTGATCTTGCATGAGCGCTCGTAGCGCCCTATCTCGGCAGCAGTTCAAATTCCAATCATCAGCACCTAATCACATTTTGGGCTCGCATGCTGGGTGCGGGTCAGATTAGAGGCCCACAGGCGACACGCTTAGCGTGAAACGCGGGCCGATACCCAGTTTCCTTGAGAACTGGAGATCGTCATGCACGGCATGACCGCGGGCGACGTGCGCGCGCCCGTAACCCTGCAACTGCACCCGGTCGTCTTGAGCTTCCGCAGCGCGTGCGAGACGGCGAATTTGTCTGTCTCCACCATGCGGCGCTTGATCGCGACCGGCCGCGGACCCCGCGTCATCAAGTTGAGCGACCGGCGCATCGGCATGCGGCGCGCCGATCTCGAAGCGTGGCTGGCAGGTCGTTAGGTAATCTTCAGATAGAACCTTGGCAAAGATGTCCGTGTATCTGTTCTTATAATCGAGGATGCGGCTCATGTCAGCGAAGAGGAATATTCCCGTATGCATCGGTGAGGTGACTGAAATGACCCGGTTCGGTCCGGTCACCATGCCCATGGCCTTGGTTATCCAGCGACATCTATCTCGTAAGGGCGAGGAGATGTGGAGGATCGCTTGCCCACGTTGTGGGTGCATCCACGAGCACGGAGCCGGCGAAGGTGGACGCGGCCTCCACTGCGGAGCCGCAATCAAGGATCGTGGTGACTACTACATCATCGGTGGCAATGGTCTGACGTTGCTTCCCGATTGCATGCAGGCCGATGCCGATCTGCGTAAGCGAGGGTGGTAGTGTCTTATAAAAGCGGCCAGATCTCCGCCAGAGATCTGAGCCGCTTTTGTTTTTTGTGGAATACAAGGATTGTGTCAATGAACATGCTATCTCAAGAGGCGTTTGACAACGTCGACATCCCAGAATTCGATGTGGCTTCTGTGCGAAAGCATGCGCTCCGCTACGGTTTAGCCGGATTGCGTGTAATTCCGATCCCCCTCGGCATGAAGGGCCCGAGAGTGAAAGACTGGCAGCGCAAAGCCAGTTCGAATGCGGACACCATCTCGGATTTCTTCCCCGAAGGCTACCGGCAGAACATCGGCATCGTGCTCGGCGACGGGTTGGTCGCGTTCGACGTGGACGACCTGGAGGAGCTGGACCGGCTCATCGCCAAGCACGGTCAGATGCCCCGGACGCCAACGCAGCGCACCGGCTCGGGCAAGCTCCACTACTTGTTCCGGGTGAGCGGCGGCGTGAAGCTCAAGAACCGGACCGGCTTCCTGCCCGGCCTCGACCTCAAGTCCGACAGCGGCCAGATCGTCGTGGAGCCAAGCGTCCACCCCAACGGCAATACATACCAGTGGCTACCGGGCCTCGCACCTGGCGACCTCGAGATCGCCGAGATGCCCGGCTGGCTCCTGGACATCCTCCTCAAGCCCGAGCCGAAGCCGCCGGGTGGCGGCAAGGGCTGCGTGAAGGAGGGCGGCCGGAACGTGGCTCTCACCCGCGAGGCGGGGCGCCTGCGCGCCCGCGGTGCAGAGGAGGATGAGGTCCGCACGGCCCTCATCGCCCGGAACAGCACCTTCCTGCCACCGCTCGACCTCTCCGAGGTGAATACGGTCGTTGCGTCGGCCATGAAGTGGGAGCCCGGCGTCCTGCGCTACATCGCCAACGACCACGGCCTAGCTACCCGGTTCGTGGACGAGCTGGGCGATGACCTGCGCTTCGTGGCCGACGAGAACCAGTGGCTCATCTGGAACGGCAACATTTGGGAGCGCGACGAGACGGGCCGGATAGTGCAGCTCTTCCTGGAGATGGCTCAGGCCATGCTGGCGGAGGCCGAGGCCATCCGGGCGGCAGAGGATGACAAGAAGGCAACTAAGGCCAAGGAGAAGGCCCTCGGCTGGGCCAAGCAGGCGGGCGAGAACAAGCGGATCAACTCAGCGCTGAAGGTGGCCCAGACCGACCCGCGGATCGTCGTCACACTCGCGCAGCTTGACAACTTCCCTGGCTACCTGCCGGTCGCTAACGGCATCGTGGAGCTGTCGAGCGGCGAGCTGCTGCCGACCGCCAAGGAGAAGCTGGCGACCCACGCCTCCCCCTACGCCTACACTGCGGGGAAAGCGTGCCCGTCCTGGAAGGCGGTAATTGCGCGGGCGCTCCCTGGTGAGCTGAGCCCGTTCTTCCAGCGGGTGCTAGGCTACAGCCTAATGGGCAACCCGTGCGAGCAGCGGTTCTTCATGCTGCGGGGCGAAGGTGCGGACAGCAAGTCCACTGTCGCCCGGGTGATGTCCGGGCTGCTGGGCTCGCTCCTCATCCGTCCCGCGGGTGAGACCTTCCTGGCCGGCGACGCCGAGATCACCAGCAACGCGCCGCGGGCCGACCTGATGGCCTTCCGTGGCGCCCGCGTTGTCTTCGCCCCCGAGCCGGACAGCCGACGCAAACTCGACAAGGAGCTGATCAAGCGCCTCACCGGCCAGGACGGCATCCAGGCTCGCGCGCCCTACGGTCGTGCCATGGTGGAGTTCGAGATGACTGGGGTGGTGCTGATGCTGGCCAACCATCTGCCGGCCTGTGACGAGGCCGACGAGGCCGTGTGGCGCCGTCTCACCCTCATCCCATTCGATAACACCGTGCCCGAGGTCGAGCGTGACGTGATGCTGGTGGAGAAGCTGCTGGCGAACGAGGCGGAGGGTATCCTGGCGTGGCTGATCGAGGGCGCGCAGGCTTACAGTCGCGACGGTCTCCAAGTGCCGGAGTTGGTGCGCCAGCGGACGGCCGACTGGCGGCGCTCTGCTGGCCGGATTGAGCGGTTCGTGGATGAGAACTGCGTCCGCGAGGGCTCGGCCCTGCTGAAAGACCTCCACCAAGCTTACCAGTGGACGTGCCGGCACGAGCAGATCCATCCACTCGGGCTCGACAAGTTCAGCGCACGCCTCAAGCAGCTCGGCTTCACCATCGAGGTGGCGCAGGCGGGCGAGACAGTGATCGGTCTGCGGTCACGGTACTAACTACTAGTAGAGGAGGGGAGGGGGTAACTTTCATTTCCTCAAATGTATTTTTCTTTTATTTCCAGAGGAAAGTTACCCCCTCCCCTCCTCTACTAGCACTTTTGGAACTTGTGCCGCCCAGCCTGCGTACATCGATGGTGGAGGCCGGGCGGTGTTTTAAGGGTAAGCCCAATGAACCGTGATCCGACCCCGCTGACCGAGCCTACGGTTATTATGAGGAAGCTGACGACGCCCTTCAGGGGGCTCCCGCCGGCCTCCGAGGTGGCCTTTCCGGGCGTGTTCGCCTGGTCGGTAGTCTCCTCCGCCACCGTCACAACCGCCCTTAGGGTTGATCCCGGAAGCTGGAACGTGTGGCGCAACCGCCGTCTCACACCGGCTCCGCTACCGTCAGCTTGGTTCCGGCGCGCGTCGGGCTCGCCCCTGATCTACCAAGTGTCCGATATCCTTATCTGGCTCGCGGCTCGGCGCGGGGAGCGGCTCGACACCCTCACCACCTGGCAGCTCAGCCTCCAGCGCGACTTCGACACCGAGACAGATGACCCGGGTCAGGTGCGGAAGTGGGCGCACCTCTACGCTCAGGCCGTCGGCCCGCGCGTCCCTGGTGGTGGGACCTTCACGCCGGTCGGGTTTCAGGCATACCTCGCCTCCCTGTTATCATCCAAGTAAAACTCAAAAATTTCAGAATAATAATTGGCGCATAGTGTTTTATTGGTCTCAAATTTTTCTGAGTAAAATGGGGTACGTATCCCTGACACTTTGTCGTCAAGTGTTTTGTCTGAATTTCATACAGTCTATTAGGTTGCTTCGCTTCCGACCATGTTCCATCCTCCGGCGGCGCCGCAGCGCAGCGCAGCGGGGCGAGGGGGACGTAATGAGCAAGCCGGCCGGGATTGGGTCGTGTGACAGGACCATGGGTTTTCATGGTCCTGTCACATCCAGTCCGAAACTCTTGGTAGCCTACCTACGGGTGAGCACCGACAAGCAGGAGCGGAGCGGCCTTGGGATCGAGGCGCAGCGCGCCGCCATCGCGGCCTTCGCCGATGCCAACGGCTTTGCCTTGGTGGCCGAGCACGAGGAGCACGAGACCGGCAAGGGCAGTGACGCTTTGGATCGGCGCCCCGAGCTGGCAGCGGCCCTCGCCGCGGCGCGCCGACTTCGGTGCTCGGTCGTCGTCGCCAAGCTCGATCGGCTGTCCCGAGACGTCGCGTTCATCGCCGGCCTCATGGCACAGCGTGTGCCGTTCCTAGTGGCCGAGCTGGGCGAGGTTGTCGACCCCGCTGTGCTGCACCTGTATGCCGCCCTGACCGAGAAGGAGCGGGCTTTGATCGCTGCGCGCACCCGGGCCGCTATGGCGGGTTTGAAGGCGCCCGGTGTGCTGCTCGGAAACCGCACCAATCTCGCCCAGGCGAGCGCAAAGGGAGCGAGCGCAAACCGGGCCGAGGCCGAGGCGTTCGCGGCCAACGTGCGGCCGGTGATCGAGGCCATCCGTTCGGCTGGCGCCGGCTCCCATCGAGCTATTGCCGCGGGCTTAAGCGCTAGGCGAATTGAGACGGTGCGGGGTGGCCAGTGGAGCGCTGTGCAGGTCGGCCGGATTTTATCTCACGCTGCGAGTGGCTACTCCTGACCGATTGCAGCCCCTGAAAAGGCCCGCCTTCAGGATGTCGATGAGGCAGAGGTTGACAACCGGGTAGAGTGATTTTCTGCCCGCTTCCTTCCGGGCGGCGGATACGTGAAAGCGAACGTGCCCGGGCGACCGATCACCACCCATCCTGAACGCTCGGGACGTCCGCCTGCGGGCATATCGATCAAGCATCAGAAGCCTCCGATCAAAGGTCAATCATGAAGTCGGTGCGGGCACTTTCGATCAAGAAAGAAGCCGTCGAAAACCATGCCGTCCAGTCACATTCTAATTAATGAGCCGATGGTAGATCATGTCGAGTTGCGTATGAACGCGCTCCCGACGCCTCTGCTGGACATCCTCAAGCATGCTGATGACCTCGGCATCGCCCAGCGGCAAGATAAAGCCGCGACCCTCGACGGCCGTATCCCGGCAGCGCGCAATTAGGCGGTCCCTATCTGTGGTGTTGCGGTAGACTAGAAACCCGAGCCGCCCCCGGTTGGGCGCAAAACGCCCTGCGAGCTGGTCGACTTCGGGATTGACCGGGTCTTTAGTGTAGTTCTTGCACTCGACTGGGATCTTATGCGCCACAACATTGCCCAGCGTCGCCATCCGATGGAAGAAGCCGCTATCGGCAGCGTTGGTGTAGAGGATATCGATCCTCTTCCGCCCTTCGTGGATTTCCGCTTCCTTTGCCGGCGCGGTGAGCTGCGGCCAGAATAGAAACTCCATGACGCCAATCATTAGGCTGTGATATGCCGAGGCATGTTCGTTGCCCGGTGGTATCCGCATCAAGCTCTCGATCAGAGCCTGCGCAAATGTGCCCTCGTTGTACTCAATGTCTCCGTTAAGGCGGGCTGCCTCGTTGCCGCGCTCGGCCTTCACCAGGTCTGTCATCAGCGCTTTGTAGGCTGTCAGCACTTCTGGGTTTGCGGCCGTGAATTCGGCCATCCACTCCTTAGTGCAGGGGTAGTTCTCCTTCAGGCTTTTCTTGGTGACCCGCAGGTTGCCGTTCTGGAGCATCTCGACGAGGGCTGACACCGAACTTAGATGCTCGGCCTGAAGGAATTCAAAGACGTGTTTGTTCAGGTAATCCTGGCTGTTGAGCGCTAGATGCCGGCGCACGAACATCTTTGGCACCAAAATAACCCTGCTTCCGCCATATCGCGGGAGCTGCCGGTATTGCTCGCGCCACATCCCACGCTCGTGATCAAAGATGGGGCCTGATGGTATACTAAGGGTCGGAATGCCGTGAAGCACGCATTGCTGTCCAGTGTAGTCGATGAGCAGATCTCGGATAATATTCGTCGTCATATCAGAAATTTTGTCAGGGCCAATGCCATCGATGAAGAGGTCGCACTCGCTGATGTCAGTTACTAAGCCGCTCTTCGCCGCGCCGCTGTTGGCAATTCTGCGATACAGATCGAATGCTTGCTTGCCGCTCACGCCGCGTCCCTGGGGCCGGTTGCGAGAGACGCCGAGGCGCGTCTCGTTTGGCTCGGAAAGGTTCCCGAGCATCCGAATGGCCTGCTCCTCGCGACCCTCGCGGATTGCTTGGATCGCGCTCTGGAAAAACCAGACAATGGCATCGCTGGCGCGGCGGCTCAGATCGTCGGGGTAAAGGGAAATGGCGAAGGGATCGACGTAGACCGAAAGGTCCGCCGTCAGATCGATGTCGACAAAATCCAACTCGGGCTGTGAGCGGCCGAGCGCAAAATGCTCAGAGAAGCGTGGCACAAGAAAAAGTTGTATCAGGTCGACGTAGGGTTGTCTCACCTGGCGCGTTGGCTATCCTCGGCAATCACCGCTGCGCCGTTGAGGGGTGAAGGCCGTCATGCTCCAGGATCGTCCGGCTTTTTGGGAGCTGCCAAGGCCGGCGAACCACCCTATGTGAAAGCTGCTGGATGACCGACCATTGCCCACTTCCGAGAGCCTTAACAGCCGTTCCTTCCGCCACCTTGGCCGATTGCAGGTCGTGTGCTTGTGGCCTTTATGCGATTGTCGTCTCTCGAGCGATAATCCATCACAGTGGACGTCTCCGCTTCACCATCCCTGCCCGGTGACTGTTCGGTCAACGCTGCTCTCAGGCTGCTTGCTACGGGGAGTGTTGCGACCAGATAGATCTGGTTGATTTCGGAACGGGTGTCCCAATCTAGAAAATATATACAGATATTTTGATAACGATACTGAACTAGTTCCGGGAAATATATCCTCGTAAAGCGCTTTCCAGTGTCAATCACGCTACACAGAGCAGCTATGAGTAAAATCACTGACTTTCCTATTGCTCTTATCCAAGCAATCAACGACTGGCAGATTGGCGGCGGTGCGAACAAGAAAGCTCGCAACGCGGCTGCATTAAAGCGAGAGGCTGTCGCTTTGCCCGATAGATTTCGAAAATGTGGAACGCCGTGTTATCGTCAGTTGGCTCTGGAGAAAGGGCATTTATACGAACTCAATGACACTCTCCAATTGCCGGAAACCTCGTCGGCTTGGACCGTAGCACTAGACGTTGCTCAACAGATCAAAGGTGGGGTTCCTCCAGAGGGCTGGCAAGGAATTATTTTTGGGCTGGTGCCACCGCGTGGATCTGTAATCGTCAACCTAGATCGACTTTACAGTGATGCCGCTTTCAGACGCGCAGTGGCTGAAGCGCAGCCGAAGATACATCGTTTCGGTGACGGTATTGGCAGATATCAAAATACACAGCGAGAGGTTGTGGTAGAAGTAAATTCCATTCATTTGAACCAAGTAATATCATTAGGGGGGTATTCCGGAACGCGCTTCGAGATTGCCAAGCTTTATTATGGACGAGATCCTAGTTTTCTGGATCTCCTCAATCTTGATGCTCTAGTGGTGAAGTCAGGTGTAGCTTTCGGTCCATCCTGGGTATCAGGTGCAGCTAAAGATAGATGCATTTCCAAGATACAATCGAAAGCACCCTTTTATCGTCTGATAAAACAGCTTCAAAATATTCCAGATCTGCGGCAGGATGATTTGGACGGTGATGATGGTTAGTCACGCTGACTGCCGGCTGGTCGTTCGGCCGTGAGCAATTTCACGCGCTGCGACGGATGCGGAATTACCGACCCGCTCCAAAGATTGGAGGACCATCTCAATGCCCCCAGTTGCCAAAATCTGGCAACTGGGAGAACAGGACTTGCAATCAATTTAAAAGGTCTTCAGCGGACGTTGATCGGCATCCTGACTGCGTCTGCCGTCGGCAGTTACTTAGGCGATCTCTGCGGTCGTGTTGGGGCGCAAGCCGAATGGCCGTTGGACTTGAAAAGACCCGCGCTTCACCGCTGGCCGAGCCAAAAGACCCAGCGTCCAGCCTAGTCTAGTTCGCGCCCGGATTTCTAAAAATGCAGCACGCCATATAAGACGTTCAATTTCTAATAGAATTACAGTATGGGTGGACAATTTGAACATTACCGGCTTCGCCGTTGCCACCCTCTCTAACTCGCTGAATATGGTCATAAGACATGGACTTTTGGGGGTCCATCAGCCCATTACATAATGGGCATTTGATCGCCGTGGCTATGGCATTTCGGATAAATACCATTGATTTGGTTTCGTCCGATATCGCTGAACCGGCGTCGCCCGCTTTGACATCAAAAATTCGAACGCTTAAGCCTATGTGTGTTATGGCGTCTTCCGGCGTAACGGGCTGGGAGCTACTAAATCTGTTGATTAGAAAATCGAATAGAGATTTGATTTTTGGTACCCGTTGCTTCTTGCTCAAATTTTGCAGTATGTTTGTAACAAGAGACTTGTTCGCAATCAGAAACTTTTCCAGCTCATTGCGCGCAGATGTGTATTTTTTAAAAAAATTGTGATCGTTGTTTTTGATTTTCTCTACAATGAGCGAGGTCATCCCAAGGAAGAGAAAGCGACTGTAGCGGCCTCGCTCATTGTAAAAGTAGACCGCCGGATGGAGCCCAAGGCTAGCGGGCGAATTACCAGTAATGCGCTCAATTATCCGGAATGCATCATTGAGTGCTTTAATCGTGACCGTTCCGTCGTGATCATCCTCATAAGAACCAATCGGTTTCGGAATTGCTGAACTCGACCCGGCAATCTCCAGAAAATCAATCAATAAAGAAAGTGCATCAATAGGGGCTACTGAGCCGCCGATTGGTATGTCCAGAGTTCTGACTGGTTTTTCTGCCTCTGGCTTGAATACGTAATTGTAAAATTTCCTTGCAATTAACTCAATCTCTGCCTTGTTTTCCTCTGAAAATGAAGACCAGTATTTGTGCCCTGAGCCAGATCTCAGAATTGCCCGCGCGCCGATAGCAATTGGCTTCTTTCGGTTTTTTATTAGCATTTCTTCTGTTTCGTCGAGCGGCGTTCCTTGTGAATTTATCTTGAAAAATGAGGTCTCTGCTGCGGCGGCGTTGCCTTGTATCCACTGCAGTGCAAGCGCACGTGTAAGGAGAACGGTGGCGCGCCGCCTGATGATCTCCGGTGCGCCTTCGGCTGCAGCGAGGTCGCGAAGCTTGGAAAAGCGACCCACTCGTTGCTCTATGAGGTTGCGCGCTCTAGTTGCGATCTTTCTCTGTTCATTGGGTATCTCACCCTTGTAGAAAGCAAGTGAAATTGGCCCATCACCGTAATCATCATTGACCCAGGCACGAAGAGCGCTGATCCGATGGCCGCCATCAATAACAAAGATGTAGGTCGGGGAATGCCAAAGTATCAGAGACGGTATGACCTCAGCATCAACGAAGCTGGCAATAAAAGTGGCAAGCTGCTCTGGGCTCCAGTGATTGGTTTCTCTCTGGAAATCCGGCTTTCTAATCAGGCGAATATAAGGTGAATTCTGATCCAGGTGCGAGATTGGAAAGTCGCCGAATAGATTTAACGAAACTTGATCGCTCTCGCGCGCAAAATCTTCGCGAGGGATCATCGCATCTAGCGTGACGCGTTGAGGCATGCAGAGGTACCCTTCGTTCGGACCCTTCCTATGCCTCAAAATTCAACAAGAGCGAAGGCCATTTTGGATAGTGTCAACGCACATGTTAGCCACGCCGGACGCAACGTTGCCGCTAGTGTTTCAAATCTGACAATCGGTATTCATCGCCCGTGATCGCCAGCCAGCCGAAGCCAGATGTTAGGTCAACGTCGTGCTGTGGCCCCGCGTGGGAGATAGGGTGCGATAACTTGGTCGACGGACTGAGGGCAGGCACTGCAGAACGTCCGCCCCGAACCTTTGCCGTCCTGAAGCAGACCGGCAGAGAAGCACCCGGAGTGACCCTGCCGCGTCCGACCCGTCGCGGACGTCCTTAGCGTCGCTCGGGCATCCGCAAAGCATACAAAGCGCCCGATGTTCGAGCCGGTGTAAGGTAAGGGGGGCAGCCTAAGCCAATTCACCATGGTAGTGTGCGCGACTGGAAGTACCGCCTGCTCGGCTGGGAGGACAGGTCGCTTCCAACGCAACTGTCGAGGCCTCAGGCTATGCTGCGTCGAAGCTTTCTTGGGGCCGCCGCCGCGGTAGGCGCCGCCTCGTTCCTCCCCACCCGGCCCGCGCTCGCGCAGAGCACTCGTCAGCGGACCCTGCGCTTCGTGCCACAGGCGGATGTCACGATCCTCGACCCGCTCACGACGAGCGCCTACGTCACGCGCAATCACGCGCTGCTGGTGTTCGACCAGCTCTTCGCGATCGACGGCAATCTCAGGCCTCAGCCGCAGATGGTCGAGTGCTACACGGTGGAGGAGGACGGGAAGCGCTGGACCTTCCGCCTGCGGGAGGGTCTCAAGTTCCACGACGGCGAGCCGGTGCGCGGGCGCGACTGCGTCGCCTCGATCCGGCGGTGGGCGCCGCGCGACAACCTGGGCCAATTGCTGTTGGCACGCACCGACGCGATGGAAGCCCCCGACGATCGCAGCTTCACCATCCGCCTCAACCGGCCCTACGGCCTGATGCTGGCGACCCTGTCGAAGCTCGGCCCCCCGGCGCTGCTGATCCTGCCGGAGCGGCTGGCTGTCCTCGACCCCAAGCAGCAACTCCCCGAGGTCGTCGGTTCGGGTCCGTTCCGGTTCAATGCCCGCGAGCGCATCATCGGCGCCCGCGTCGTCTACGACCGCAATCCGGACTACGTGCCCCGAGCGGACGGGGAGGTCTCTGGAGTGGCCGGGCCGAAGCGGGTGCATTTCGACCGGGTCGAGTGGACGACTATGCCCGATCCCAGCACGGCCGCAGCCGCGCTCAAGAACGGCGAGGTCGACTGGTGGGAGAACCCGATCAACGACTTGCTTCCGACACTGGGAGCCGACCGCGGGATCGTCACGCCGTTATCGGGGCGGCTGGGGACGATGGGCACCGGGGTGATGAACCATCTGCACCCGCCCTTTGACAACCCTGCGGTTCGCCGCGTGCTGCTGGAGGCACTCTCGCAAGAGGACTTCATGACCGCGATCAACGGCACGGATCCGAACCTGATCCGGACCGGCGTCGGTCTGTTCGCCCCTGACACACCGATGGCTTCCGATGTGGGTCTCGACGCGCTGACACGTCCGCGCGATTTGGAGCAGTCGAAGCGGGATCTGATCGCAGCCGGGTACAAGGGGGAGCGTGTCGTCCTGTTAGCGGCGGGCGACATGCCGCGGCTGGCCGCGATGGGCGATGTGATGAATGACCTGCTCCAGCGCATCGGCATGAACGTGAAGCACGCCGTTTCAGACTGGGGGACCATGGTCACCCGCCGGGCCAACAAGGCACCTCCGGACCAGGGCGGCTGGAACATCTTCTGCACCGACTGGTCCGGCTTCGACATGCTGAACCCAGCGGTGGAGCAGGTGCTGCGCTGTGGCGGCGTGCAGACGGGCTTCTTCGGCTGGCCCGATCTTCCGCAAATCGAGGCGATGCGTGGGGCATGGATCGAGGCGCCGGACGAGGACGGCCGCCGGAAGATCGCCTACGACATCCAAGCGGTGGCGATGCAGGAGGTGCCTTACCTGCCCCTTGGGCAGTATCTCAGCCGAACCGCCTATCGGGACGATCTCCAAGACGTGGTCAAGAACCTGTCTGTGTTCTGGAACGTGCGGCGAGCCTCCTAGAGGTCTACCGATCGTGACGAAGCCGACGGTTCTCGCCGGGTAGAGGCTTGGTTTTCGTGCTTGTCAGAAGAGGTGGGAATACGGCTAAGGCCGTCCCCCTTCTGGCGTTTGCGGCTCGACAGCGGAAGGTCGCGTTTTCGCCTATCTCAGACATTTCGGTGGGTGTACCAAGCGTCTGCTTTCCACCACCAGCATTACAAATTGGGTGGAAATACTACCGTCATCTAAATAACGCTGCTATGAAGAAATCATTTCTGAAGACATGTAAAATGGGTAATAGCTTCAAGGACGCACACGAAAGCACTCGGCGAGTGATGCGAGCTAATAAGGCCCGCGGCACCAAGCCAGAGCTGCTTGTCCGTCGTTCGCTTCACTCTCTGGGCTACCGCTTCCGGCTCCATCGACGTGATTTGCCTGGATCACCTGACATCGTCTTGCCGCGACATCGGGTGGCCATACAGGTTCACGGGTGCTTCTGGCACCAACATGAGGGTTGCCGGCACGCCAATCTGCCTCGCTCTCGCACTGCCTACTGGCACCCCAAGCTTGCCCGGAACGTTGAGCGGGACGTGCGGACAAATGCGGCACTTCGAGCCCTCGGCTGGCGCGTCCTCGTGCTCTGGGAGTGCGAGCTGAAGGATCTCGACGCTCTTCGCGATCGACTTCGGACATATCTACTCGGCAGCGATGAGTTTGCTCGACCGCTGAGCGCGAGCTGAGGCTCCGTAACCCTGACCTGTTCCCGGATGGGCGTCATGGTCCCCACGGAGCGCGTGATAGGCCGGTGGGACCTTAGTGGGCTGGCTTGGCGGCGGAGCAGGCTTCGGGGCCACTCGCACAGCGAGCATCGGCTCCTCAGGCGTGACAGGGAGGCCGAGCAACTGCTCTCGAATGGCCCTTGCAATCACTTCAGCTAATAGCGAGGGAACCGCGTTGCCGAGCTGTCGCTGAGCGTCAGCGAGCGAACCTGCGAAGCTGATGTTCTCCGGGAAGGTTTGCAGGCGTGCCATCTCGCGCGCGGACAGCCGGCGCCCAGACCAGTGGAACGGTCCAGTTGCCGGTCCCGGCTGAGCGGCAAGCGTCCAAGACGGCTGATCCTTGGCAAGCTTCAGCAAGAACGACCAGTAACGACGACGCCAGCCGAACAGCGGCTCGCCGCCGCCCCGCGCCGTGTGCCACAAGTAGTTCTGCCCCTCTGGGATCGAAGGCATTAGCGCTGCCCACTTCCCTTTCATCTGGAGCATAGGATCGTTCGCCTCATCCACATCGTGGAGGGCGTCCCAAGCTGTCCGCCAGCGCTCGGAGTTGGCTGCCAGATCAAGAGACAGCGGATCAGCGTGGGTTGGTGATGGGAAGCGGAACTGGCTGCCTTCACGCGCGCCGACGATGAAGAGCCGCCGCCGGAGCTGCGGCACGCCGTAGTCGGCGGCGTTCAGCACAGCCACCGAGGCCGAGTAGCGCGAGCCCGTGGCCGCGTTGATCGTGCTCAGCGCATCGCGGATGAGGCGCAGGCCTTCATCTTTGCCTCGGAAGCCGAGACCCTCGACGTTCTCTAGTAGGAAAGCGCGAGGTTGCGCCTCTGCGAGCACACGGAGGTAATGGTCGAGCGTCGAGGCTCGGGGATCATCAAGTCGGCGCGCTTGTCCTGTTGCCCAAAAGCCTGCCTTGCTGAACGGCTGGCACGGCGGCCCACCGATCAGGACATCGGCCTGGCCAGGCTTAAGGCCGCCGGTTCGCAGCAGCTCCTTCGTCGTTACCTTGGCAATGTCGCGCTCGATAACCGGCCATGGGCGGTTTGCGCGCAAGGTCTCAACGCACCGCGCGTCCAGCTCAAGCGCCACGACAGTGCGAAAGCCCGCTGCCTCGAAGCCGAGGTCCAGGCCGCCAGCGCCGCTAAAAAGGCTGATCGCAAGGGGCGTCCTCATCGGCCTCTCATACCCCGGAGCGGACGGCCTCGAACACAGGGCCGGGATCATCGATCCACAGCGCCGGATCTACCAACACATTGTTACCGATCTTACCTGGGCAGCGTGCGTGCTCGGCAAGCCTGCTTGGAAGCACGTAGCGAAAGGTCCATCGCTCCTCCACAGCGTGAAGGCAACCGGCCACCACGTCGAAGTCATCTGGGGCGTAGTAGCGTGAGCAAGGGTCTCCTTTCGAGGCGCGCGTTCTCTGAAAGTCGATCTTCGGTAGGCCAGCGGCGCTCCGCTTGCGGAGCACGTTCTTGCATTCGACGGTGATCGGCGCACCGCCTCGCCAGCGCAGGCGAAGGTCCGGGCCGCCCTCCTCATCGAGGCGCACGCAATCTGACACGCCCGGTGTTGCGGCCAGGACCTCGCGTAGCTTTTCCTCTGCCACCCATCCGCGCACCGCCATCTTAAGGCGGCGGGCGCTCGCGATCAGTTCCAGGATCCGCTCAGGTGAAAGCTCTAGCTCCGCGGCCAGCGGGTGGAGGGTGGTCACGTCGGCGACGGCTACCGGCCCCTCCGGCTCAGTGGTGACTTCGTGCACCAGTTCTGGACGCTCTGCCAGCAACCCCCGATCGCCTTGCGAGACACCATATGCGCCTCGCTCGAAGCGGATCAAATCCAAGAGCTTGCTGCGCCGGCCACCCACGAGCACCTCGGTTGGCTCAGCAAACGGTCCTCTGTGCTCCCGCTCCCAGGCATGCCACCCCCCTTCTAGGATCGCCTCAGCGTGATGGTCCTTGAACTCGATGCGTATGTAAAACTTCGTCGGGTTGTGCATCTCGGGGTCGAGCGAGACGAAGTAGCCGCGCACAGGATCGATGCCGATGAGAAGCGTCGTGTAGAGCCCGAGCGGATCTTGCCATAGCCGGTGCAGGACGGGTGAGCCGTCCTCATCCCGCAGCTTCGGGCCATACTTGATCTGAAAGCTCCGCTCGTCAGGT
The DNA here is from genome assembly GCF_900110155.1 of Methylobacterium sp. UNC300MFChir4.1. Lineage (NCBI taxonomy): Bacteria > Pseudomonadati > Pseudomonadota > Alphaproteobacteria > Hyphomicrobiales > Methylobacteriaceae > Methylobacterium > Methylobacterium sp. UNC300MFChir4.1. The sequence continues at coordinate 76,192 of NZ_FOCS01000025.1, forward strand.
GGCCGGTTCTTGGTGGGGGTCCTAGTGGCGAGGAAGGCGTAGGCGACAACACCCATACGCTCGCCAGCGGGGGTCTCGAACGTGATGACGAAGGGAGCCCTATCCGGCGGCGACGCGAAGATGATGCGGCAGCCTGCGTCACGAAGGCCTTCGACCATGAACCTGACGAGCGGCTCGCGATCTGAAGGCTGAACCCGGTACTGCCGAAGGCCGAGGATCATTCGAGACCCAGAAGCAGGCAAGAGGCTGCCGTGGCAGATTGCTTCAGGGCATATCGCTTCCAAAGGCAAGCGATCGAGGGCCTCGGTCTTGTAGAGGGCTGTGGTTAGATGTGGGAGCGACCCAATGCGTGCTCAACGCATGCGTCGCGGCGGATGGCAGCTCGACATCCGCTTTTTCGCGTCGCTGCATGTGCGACAAAGGCTGCACATTTGCTTCCTATTCGCTTCCTGGCTGCAGTTTCCAGGAAGCAAACTAGACAACGGAAAAGGGGCTGGCGCTAAGCCAACCCCTTGAGCCATCATCAAAAATTTGATGGTACCACCGCCCCGGCTCGAACGGGGGACCCCCAGATCCACAATCTGGTGCTCTAACCAACTGAGCTACGGCGGCACTGGCGCGGGGTGTATCGTGGGCCGCGGCAGTTTTCAAGGCGATGCGTGCACGGGATTTGGACTTCGTGGACAGCGCCGTCCGAGCCCCCCGCGCCGGGGCCGGCCGCGCTCCCGCAGCACCGCCCGTTTGCAACGGGCTCGGCCCCGGCTGTAACTGCGGCGGCGGGGCCGACGCGTCGGCCCCGCCGATCGGGCGGACCGGAGGCGAGGGGGCGGACCGTGAGCGCGCGACAGCCATCGGGCGCCGCCGGCGGGGGCAGGGCGCCCGGCGACGGATCGGCCGACGTCCCGGCCCGGCGGCCCGTCAGGCCGGCGCGGAGGCCCCGTCGGCGCTGGACCGGGATCGGGCTCGTCCAGGCCCCCGGGCGGCTCCGCAGCCTCGTCCGACGGAGCGAGGGCGGCCTCGTCGCCCTCGCGACCCTGGTGGGCTGCGTCGCCGGCGTGGCGGTGTCCGCCATGACCTGGATCACCCAGACCCTGCGCGAGCATCTCTACCAGCTGCCCGCGGGCGCGCGCCTCAGCGCGGTCGACGCCGTGCCGCCGGCGCTCCTGCTCGTGGGCCCGTGCCTCGGCGGCGCCGTCCTCGGCCTGCTGATCGTCGCCGCCAACTACGTCCGCGGCCCGCGCAAGCGCCCGGCCATCGACCCGATCGAGGCCAACGCCCTGCACGGCGGCCGCATGTCCCTGCGCGACAGCCTCTACCTCGCGCTCCAGAACGTCATCTCGAACGGGTCCGGCGCCTCGGTGGGTTTGGAAGCCGGCTACACACAGATCGCCTCAGGCCTCGCCTCGCGCCTGGGCATCGCCTTCGAAGTGCGGCGCAGCGACCTGCGCACCCTGGTCGGCTGCGGCGCGGCCGGGGCGATCGCGGCCGGCTTCGGGGCACCGCTCGCCGGCGCGTTCTACGCCTTCGAGTTGATCATCGGCACCTACTCGATCGCCACGCTGACGCCCGTGGTCGTCGCGGCGCTGTGCGGCAACCTGATCTCGCGCGCCCTGATCGAGGCGCAGCCGCTCGTCGATCTCGGCGACATGCAGGCGGTCACGACCTCGCACGTCACCAGCCTCGAGATCCTGCCGAGCCTCGCCCTCGGGCTGTTCTGCGCGGGCCTCGGGATCCTGATCATGCGCGGGGTCACGCTGGTCGAGCGCCTCGTCCAGGCCTCCGGCGTGCCGCGGGTGGCGGCGCCCGCCTTCGGGGGGCTGTGCGTCGGCGCGCTGGCGCTGCTCGCGACGCCGCAGGTGCTCTCGGGCGGCCACGGCGCCCTGCACATGCACTTCGCCGCCGAGGGGCAGGGGCACGGCATCGCGGTCCTGGCCGGGCTGTTCGCCGCCAAGGCCACGGCCTCGGCGATCTCGATCGGCTCGGGCTTCCGCGGCGGCCTGTTCTTCGCGTCGCTGTTCCTCGGGGCCATCGCTGGCAAGCTGTTCGCTGCCCTCGCCCCCGTGCTGGTGCCGCCGCTGGCGGATTTCGGCCTGACGCCGCTCGCCTACGCGGTGATCGGCATGAGCGCCCTGGCGGTGGCGGTCATCGGCGGCCCGCTCACCATGACGTTCCTGGCCCTGGAGGTCACCGGCAGCCTGCCGATCACCGGCGTCGTGCTGGCGGCGGTGATCGCGTCCTCGCTCACCGTGCGCAAGACCTTCGGCTACTCCTTCGCCACGTGGCGCTTCCACCTGCGCGGCGAGAGCATCCGAAGCCCCCACGACGTCGGCTGGATCCGCTCGCTCACCGTCGGCCGGCTGATGCGCCGCAATCCCGGCACCGTGGCCCTGGACACGCCGCTGCCCACCTTCCTGCGCGCCCATCCCCTCGGCTCGCCCTCCCGGGTGATCGCCGTGGACGGGGCTGGGCGCTACGCCGGCATCCTGAACGTGCCCGAGACGCACGCGGCCGCCCGGGATTCCGGCGCCCACGCGCAGCCGGTCCTCGCCGACCTGCTCCTGCACGCGGACGATTTCCTGACGCCGGGGATGAACGCCAAGGACGCCGCGGCCGCCTTCGACCGGACCGAGAGCGAGGCGCTCGCGGTCGTCGAGAGCGCCGAGAGCCGGAAGGTGCTGGGCCTGCTCACCGAGAGCCACACGCTCAAGCGCTACAGCGAGGAGCTCGACCGCCAGCGCCGGGCGATGGCGGGCGAAACCGACTGATTGTCAGGTCGGGGTGTTGACCCGATCCCGGCGCGGACCAATCACCTGACGCCGACGACCCGGGCCCCGCAGAGGCCCGCCCCTCGAAACGCTTGGAGGATTCATGGCCGCCCCAGAGAACAGCCAGCAGCGTCGCTACCGCATCGCGGTGATCCCCGGCGACGGCATCGGCAAGGAGGTGGTGCCGGAGGGCGTGCGCGTGCTGGAGCAGGCGGCCAAGCGGCACGGCTTCGGCCTCCAGCTCGACTGGTTCGATTTCGCCAGCTGCGACTATTACGAGCAGCACGGCCGGATGATGCCGGAGGACTGGAAGGCGCGGATCGAGACCCACGACGCGATCTATTTCGGTGCCGTCGGCATGCCCGAGCGCGTGCCCGACCACATCTCGCTCTGGGGCTCGCTGATCCTGTTCCGGCGGGAATTCGACCAGTACGCGAACCTGCGCCCGGTGCGGCTGATGCCGGGGGTGAAGTGCCCGCTCGCCGACCGCAAGCCCGGCGACATCGACTTCTGGGTGGTCCGGGAGAACACCGAGGGCGAATACTCGAACGCGGGCGGCCGGATGTTCGCCGGCACCGACCGGGAGTTCGCCCTGCAGGAGACGATCATGACCCGGCACGGGACGGACCGGATCCTCAGGTTCGCGTTCGAACTGGCTCAGAAGCGCCCGAAGAAGCACCTGACCTCGGCCACGAAGTCGAACGGCATCTCGATCACCATGCCGTACTGGGACGAGCGGGTGAAGGCGGTGGCCGAGGCCTACCCGGACGTCCGGTGGGACCAGTACCACATCGACATCCTGACCGCGCATTTCGTCCTGAACCCGGACCGGTTCGACGTGGTGGTGGCCTCCAACCTGTTCGGCGACATCCTGTCGGATCTCGGGCCCGCCTGCACGGGCACGATCGGCATCGCGCCGTCGGGCAACATCAACCCGGAACGGGTGCACCCGTCGGTGTTCGAGCCGGTCCACGGCTCGGCGCCGGACATCGCCGGCCAGGGGATCGCCAACCCGATCGGCCAGATCTGGTCGGGGGCGATGATGCTGGAGCATCTCGGCGAGCACGCGGCGGCGGCCGAGATCGTCGGCGGGATCGAGCGGGTGCTGTCCGAGCGGACGCTGCGCACCCGCGACCTCGGCGGCAACGCCGACACGCAGGCCTGCGGCAAGGCGGTGGAGCAGGCGCTGGGGTAGGGCAATCACCCCGAGCCTCCCTTCCAGGCCCTCATCCTGAGGTGCCCGCGTCAGCGGGCCTCGAAGGAGCCCTCCAGGGATCGTGAGACCGCTGGAGGGCTCCTTCGAGGGCTACGCTGCGCTCCGCCCATCAGGATGAGGTGGGATTCCGTTTCCGTCTCAAGGCTGTCGTTGAGATGCCCTCTCCGTCATCACGAGCGGAGGTCCGAACACATCGACAGCGAACGGAACGAGCGCGGGAGGCCCCGTTCTCCGTGGCGTCAGCGGGGGCGGCGGCGCACGCTCACCACGTTGCTCGCCGGCTCGGCCTTGCCGGTCTCCGCCGGCAGGGTGTCGAGGGCGGTCTTGACGATGGTCGTGGCGTCGAGGCCCGCCTCGGCGTACATCTTCTCCGGGCTGTCGTGGTCCTGGTAGGCGTCCGGCAGCGTCATCGTCCGCACCCGCACGCCCCCCGCGTCCAGAGCGCCCCGCTCCGCCAGCAGGTGCAGCACCATCGCGCCGAATCCGCCCCGCGAGCCCTCCTCGATCGTGATCAGCACCTCGTGGTCGCGCGCGAGCTCCAGGATCAGCGCCTCGTCCAGCGGCTTGGCGAACCGCGCGTCCGCCACCGTCACCGCCACGCCCTGCTCGGCCAGCGTGTCGGCCGCCTTCAAGGCCTCCGACAGGCGCGTGCCGAGCGACAGCAGCGCCACACGCGCCTCCGCGTCCCGGCGCACAACCCGCCCCTTGCCGATCGCCAGCGCCTCGCCCCGCTCCGGAAGCTCGACGCCCACACCCTCGCCCCGCGGGTAGCGCAGCGCGATCGGGCCCGTGTCGTGCGCGTGGGCGGTCGCCACCATGTGCACCAGCTCGGCCTCGTCGGCCGCCGCCATCACGGTCATGTTCGGCAGGCAGCACAGGTAGGCGAGGTCGAACGCGCCCGCGTGCGTCGCCCCGTCGGCGCCGACCAGCCCCGCCCGGTCCAGGCAGAACCGCACGGGCAGGTTCTGCAGCGCCACGTCGTGCACCACCTGGTCGTAGGCCCGCTGCAGGAACGTCGAGTAGATCGCCACGAACGGCCGGTAGCCCTCGGTCGCCAGACCG
>NZ_FOCS01000030.1:0-59756 GCF_900110155.1 Methylobacterium sp. UNC300MFChir4.1
GCCAGACCGAAGGCCATGTCGATGCGGCGCTGGTCACGCCGAGCGACCTCGCGCTCGCAGAACAGGGTCAGCGCCTCACGGATCGTCAGCTCGCCCCGGCCAGCCTCGTCGATCAGGCTATCGAGCTGATCGCGCATGGCCGTCAGCTTCAGGCGGTCGAGCAGCAGGGTGAGGTGGTCATCGTCCATCAGAAGCCTCCCCCGGCGATCGCCTCGTACTCGGCCAGCGGCCGCAACAGCGCCGGCGGCATGATGGGCGACGGGTCGAGCCGGTGAGCCGGTCGCTCTCGGCTACCCACAAGCCCGGCCAGATGGGCATCGTCGACGACACGGCCGTGGCGCCCCTTCAACGCGGCGTGCACGGCGACCTCACGTCCGCCGTGGTGGACGCGCACCACCGCTCCGCTCACGGTGACGCGAACCCGCTCGCCGATCAGCCGCCACGGCACCGAGTAGGCGTTGCCGTCGACGCTGACCGCGCAGTCTGCCCCGACCCGGCGCACGAGATCGCGCGCGGCGGAGAACGGCGGCACGCCCGCCAGGGGCTGCAGCGCCCGGGCCTCGTCCCGGGCGAACCGCGCGCCCGGCGCCTCACCGGTCGTGCCGTGCGCGCGCCGGTCGGCCACATCCCGCGTCCAGGCATCGAGATGCGCCTCCAGGGCGGCAAAGCTCGCGAAGCGGTGGCCGGCCACAGCGTTCCTCTTGACGTAGCCGACGCCGCGCTCGTCCTTGCCCTTCGTGCGCGCCCGGTACGGGGCGCAGGCCCGCACCCGGAAGCCCCAATGCCGGGAGAAGGCGTGCAACCGCGGATGCAGGATGACCTCGCGGCTGACCGGGTCATGGTGCAGGACCAGGGCGCGGGCATTGTCGAGCAGCACCTCACGCGGCACACCGCCGAACGCCTGGAAGGCGCTCTCCAATCCGGCGAACCAGTCCTCCTGCCGCTCGTGGCCGAAGGCGCGCACATGCAGTCGACGCGAGTAACCGAGCGTCGCAACGAACAGCGAGACCCGGGTTGGCACACCGCCGATCTCGATCCGCCGCTCGCCGAAGTCGATCTGCATCTGCTCGCCTGGCCGCGTCTCGAACCGCACGCTCGCCCGCGCGGCGATCACCAGGTCCCGCCGCAACGGCGCCACAGCCCGTTCCACGGTGCGCAGGCTGACGTGGATGTCCTTCTCGTTGGCGAGGTCCTGGCGCACGACGTCGGCGTTGCCGGCATGCTGCCGGAACCGTTCGGCCAACCAGTCCGTCAAGCCGTCGAGCCGCTTCGATCGTGAGGGCGTTTTAGAGGAACGCCAATCACCCTGACGGAGCCAATGCTTGACCGTGTTCTTCGAACAGCCGAGCTCGGTCGCGATCCGCTTGGCACCCCAGCCCAGCGCCTTCAGCCGCACCATCGCCGATACGTCGTCCGGCGTCTTCATCTCGGCCCTCCGCGGATCGTCCGTCCGCTGAAGAGCCTGATCTTCGTTCCTGATCATCTCGACCTCCTCGCTCATCGAGGGGGTCAGGTCCTCATGGCGTCAGGGGGTCAGTTTGCCGTGTCGCCTGACACCCGGCAGCTGCGCGACGCGGAGGCTGCCGACCCGGGCGTGATTCTGCGGCAGTTGCGGCTCCCGCGCTCGCCTGCCGGGTCCCCCTGCTATAGGCTGCCGACTGCATGGGAGTTGAGCCATGGGCGAGCCGACTGAAGCCGACGTGCTGGCGCGCGCCAAGCGCACCTTCATCGCGAAGAACCACGACGATCGCGCTTGGGATGCCGGCTTTACAGAACGGGAGGCCCGCAATGGCCACAACGTCGCCTGTCTAACGGAAGTCGAGCGCCAGGAGTACCTCGAGCAGGCGCGCCACGAGCTGCGCACCAGTTCGCCATCCGAAAGAACCGACCGCGGCAAGGCGAGGCGGAAGGGTATCGAGTAGCAGGCCGGCCGAGCTGACGCCGAGCGCCTCAGGCTGGATGCGTCCGAGCAAGCTCCCAGCAATGTCGTCCCCATGAGCAACCGCCTATCTCTCGAGCCGTTGACTCATATCGAGCCGCAGTCGTCCGTGCCGGGCCCGAGCGTTGAGCTGGGGCCACCTCATGAACGACGACCAGCCCCACAGCGGCACGCCCGGCATCGTCGGCGGTCCACCGGCTCCGCCTCGGCTCAAGTCGGTCCGCTACATGGGCTTGCTGATCGCTCAGTTCTCCATGGGAATCGTCGTGATCGCCATCACGTGGGTGATGAGCAGGATGTGGTAGCGGTCCGGAACCTGGGCTCATTGGCATCTTGCCATGGCCTACGCGAAGTACCTCAATCAGGGGCCGCGATCAGGTCTGCGCCTTTCTCGACGATGAAGATGGCGCTGAAGGCTAGAATCCTTGTGATCCTGCAAGGCCCTGCGCTACTTCGTGGGGCTTGATGCCGGTGCGCCTACCTGCGTTGCTCACGATGGCTTTTCGGCCATCAACGGTGATGGACCATTCCTCGCGACCGAAGCGATCCTGATTGCCTGTGCGAACCACCAAGCCGTTTCGCGCGAGGCTGGTGAGGGTCCAATCCCCCGGCTTGTAGAAACGATCTCGCTCGCCGAGCAGCCGCAGACGGTTCAAGTAAGTCTCATTCAGCGGGCCTGTCATCCGACCGTTGAGGCAGATCGTGTGCCAGTGCCAGACGCTTCGCCCGCAGCTCCGCCATACGCTCTTCCAGCGCGACCTTTTCGGCGTCGAGTGCCTGCTCTGCCTGCTTCTGTCGAGCTACGTCTCTCGCGGCCGGTGTCGACAGATGGCCGCGGGCATTGAACGGCAGCTTAGACATCGGACTTGGGCTCGCCCTTGAAGTAGCCCTTGGCCGCCAGGTTCTCGGTGAGGGCTTCGCCTATGGCTTCGTGCATCACGGCTTTTTTGTCCCAGCCCTGGCGGCATCCCGTTCGAGGCGCGCGGCCTTCAGGTGTGCGGTGTTCTGATCGGCGGCACTCGCCGTAGGCCGATCAGCGGCATTTCCGCCGGGACGATCCTGCATCCTCGCAAAGGCTGCCTCGGCCTGCATGCGCTCTTTGCTGTGGTTGTCTGCCATATGACGCTCCGTCAGTTCGCCCTCTCAGGATCCTCGCGGTGCCGCACGTAGCCTTGGCCGTTGAGCCAGCCGATCATGGCGCGACCGCGTCGTCATGGAAGCCGCGGGTATCGAAGATGCGCCGGACGACACCGGCACGCTTCGCCCCATCCATCCAAGCCGTGACGCGGGCGAGGGCGGCCGGTCGGCCCTTCGGGACGGCGACGGCGACCTGCGTCTGCTGGAAGCCGCCCGCAACGATGCGGGAGCCCGGGACCTGCAGGACCACCGGCCGCAGCGTGTCCCGCGAGAGGGCGAAGGCGTCCGCCTCCCCGGCGCGCATGCGTGCGACCGCCTCGGCCACGGACGGGACGGGGAGGGGCTGCGTCCGGGTCAGTGTCCGGGCGGAGGCGCGGATCGTCGTTGTGCCCTCAATCGCCACGACCCGCAGACCCGGTCGGTCGACCTGCGCCACGTCGGTGATGCCCGACCCGGCGCTGGCCAGATAGGTGCTCTCCAGGTCGTAATAGCCCGGCCCGAAATCGATCACCTGCCGCCGGATCGCGTCGACCGGCATGAAGCTGACGTCGATCGCCGCGGCCTGCAGGGCGGCGGCCGCGGCGCCCGAGTTCGGGAACAGGGTCACGGTCAGCGGCAGGCCGACCTGCCGGGCGAGATCCGCGCTCAGATCAGCCGTCACGCCGTCGAGTCCTCCATCGGCGGCTCGACAGACGAAGATCAGGCCGGCGGACGGCGCTTCGACGAGGCCGACCCGGAGCGTGCCGGTCGGCGCCAGCTCGGCCGTCGTGGCCGCGTCCTGAGTGTGACTGGAAAGCGTCATGCTGGCGGAAACGGCCGCCGCGGAGAGGAGGGGCTGAACGAGCATTTCGAGCCGTTCGCTTCCGCAGTGCTTCCGCGGCAATCTCCCAACCGCAGGGCTTGGCCCTCTAAGTCATTGAGAAGATTGGCGCACCCGACACGATTCGAACGTGTGACCTTTGCCTTCGGAGGGCAACGCTCTATCCAGCTGAGCTACGGGTGCTGGCCGTGGCCATTCCCTAGCCCAACCACGCCGGGAGCGCAACGGCGCCCGCACCGTCGCGTGCGGACGCGGGCGACGCGGCCAGATCTCCGGCGCGTGTTGCCCCGGCGTCCTTGCCTTCGCGCGCCGTTTCCCGGCCCCTGGGCGGCGGGCAGATGCGTCGCGGAGCGGGTAGGAGTGGCGGAGACGACGGGCGGCCGGGATCCGCGGGCGAACAATTTCGGGTCCCTGCGCCTCCTGTTCGCGGGCCTGGTGATCCTCGCGCACGCCCCCGAGCTCGTGGACGGGAACCGGTCCCGGGAGTTGCTGACGCAGGTCTTCGGAACCCTGTCCCTGGGGGAGATCGCCGTCGACGGCTTCTTCCTCGTGAGCGGCTACCTGATCACCGCGAGCTACCGCGCCAAGCGCTCCTTCAGCGACTATCTCGCGCGGCGGGCGCTGCGGATCTATCCGGCCTTCGTGGTCGCGTCCCTGCTCTGCATCGCCGTCGTCGCGCCCCTCGGCGGCGGTAACCTCGCGGCCGCCTCGCCGCTCGAGACGCTGCTGCGGCTGTCGCTGCTGCTGATGCCGGTGGTCCCGGGCGCCTTCGCCGAGTTGCCCTACCCGCTGCTCAACGGCTCGATGTGGACCATTCCGTGCGAGTTCGGCTGCTACCTGCTGCTCGGCCTCGTGGGCACCGCCCGCGCCCTGCGCCGCCGCGGGCGCTATCTCGGCCTGCTCGGGGGGCTCGGTAGCCTCCTCGCCCTGCGCTGGCTCTTCCTGCCCGTCGGGCATCCGGGCGACACCCTCGGATCCCTGTCGGAGATGATCCGCCTCACCTTCGTGTTCTGCTGCGGCGGCGCCTTCCGGCTGTTCGCCGACCGGATCGCCTACACGCGGCGCGGCGCGACCCGCGCCGCCCTGCTGCTCCTGCCGCTGATGTTCAGCCGACCGCTGGCCGAGCCGGCCTTCGCGATCCTCGGCGGCTACCTGATCTTCTGGTTCGCCTTCGCGGTGCGCCCCACCGCCCTCAGCCGCGCCACCGCCCAGGTCGACCCGTCCTACGGGCTCTACCTCTACGCGTGGCCGGTGCAGAATCTGCTGGTCGCGCGGATCCCCGGCATCTCGCCCTGGACGGTCGCCGCCCTCGCCCTCGCGGCCGCCATCCCGCTCGGCCTGCTGAGCTGGTACCTGATCGAGCGGCCGATGCTCCGGTTCCGGCCGGGACCGGGCGGCGCGCGGCCGGAGCCCGGCGCGATCCCGGCGGCCGCGCCCGCCCTCGGGGCCTAGCGCCGGAACACCCGCGGCCGCCGGTAACCGGCGCCACCCCGGCGCGTTCTCGATGGACCATCGGGACGCGGCCGCGGAGGCGGGACATGACGCAGGCTCTGGATCGCGCGACGCTCGACCGGCTGGTCGCCCTCGGCCGCGACCGGGGCCTCCTCACCGCCGACGATCTGCGCGCCGCGCTGCCCGTCGAGCGGATGGACGTCGACGCCCTGGTCCTCGTGATGCTGGAGCTGGAGGCGGCGGGCGTGAGCGTCGAGCCGGAGGCCTTCGGCCCCCCGACGGACCGGGCGATCCCGGTCTCGGTCGCCCTCCCGGCGCCGCGGCCCGGCACGCCGCCGGTCCGGGCCGCGGAGGCGGGGCAGGGCGCGGCCTTCGCGGAGCCCGCATCCGCCGCGCCGGACGCCCCGAAGCCGGTCCCGGACGACGGCGCCGATGCCGGCCGGGCGGTCCTCCTGGCAGGCCTGGCGACCGTGCTGATCCTCGGCGCCCTGCTACTGATGCTGTGAGCCACCGGCGCGGAACGCTTCGGGCCGCGGCCCCGTTGGCGAGAGCCGGCCGGTGACGGCCCCGAGGATTCTCGTATCCATGCGTCAGACCCCGGACGGAACCCTCGCCCTGCTGATCGCGGCCCTGCGCGAGGGCACGGCGCATGTCGAGGCGCTGCTCACGCTGGCGCGGACGGAGGTCGACGGCAATTTCCGGGCGATCGTGTCGCTGATCGCCATCGTCGGCACGATCCCGGTGCTGCTGATCGTCACCTTCTTCCTCGGCCTCGACGCCGTGGTGAAGCTGCTGGCCGTGCCGTTCGGTGCCGAGGCGCCGGCCGCGCTGATCGTCGCCGCGCCGTTCCTCGTCATCGCGCTCGGCCTCGGCTGGATGGGCGCCCGCCGGATGGCGCTCTCGAACCTCGAGCCCTGGCGGACGTGGCGGCAGGTGAAGCGCGACGTCCGGGAGGTGACGCGCGCCGGCGCGTGATACCGGGACCGGAAAACCCAAAGTTATCAACGCGATTCAGAGGAATGCTCGCGCGCGGCCTGAGCGCGGGTCGACCGCGCGCCATGCGGAGGGGCGCGTTCAACCGATCTGCCAGGATCCGTGCTCAAAGCTCTGCTCCAACGACTGAATCCGCCCGAGCCGGGCCACACCTAGCCCGTCGGCGCCAGCATGGTGCCGAGACCCGGATCGAGCGGGACGTCGAGGCGGCAGCGCAGGCCCTCGGCCTCGAAGGCGAGGTCGACGGTGCCGGCGAGTTCGCGCCGCACGCCGCCGGCGATCAGCCGCGTCCCGAAGCCCACCCGGGTCGGCGCCCGCACCGGCGGGCCGCCGCGCTCCTCCCAGCTGAGCCGCAGGCGCCGCTCCCCGGCCGCGCCGGCGGCGAGCGACCACGCCACCCGGACGCGGCCCTCGCGGACCGAGAGGGCGCCGTACTTGGCCGCGTTGGTGGTCAGCTCGTGGACCGTCATGCCGAGGGCCAGCACCTCGCGGGGGCTCAGCGACACGTCCGGCCCGTCCAGGCGGATCTGGTCGTCGCCGGTCCGGTAGGGTCCGAGCTCGCTCTCCAGCAACTCGCGCAGGGGGGCCCCGCTCCAGTCCTCGCGGGTCAGGAGGTCGTGGGTCTTCGACAGGGCCAGGATCCGCGCCTCCAGGACCTCCGCGGAGCCGCGGGACTGCCGGGCGAGGGCCTGGACGGTGGCCAGGGTATTCTTCACCCGGTGGTTCAGCTCGTGCAGCATCGTGCCCTGCTGCGCCTGCAGGGCGCGCCCGCGCTGGATCTCCGCGCGCAGCTCGGCGGTGTTGCGCTGGAGGGTGCCGGCCATGGCGTCGAGCTTGCTGCCGAGCCGGTCGAACTCCGCGGCCCCGCGCAGGCCGGTGCGGGCGGCGAGGTCGCCGGCCTGCCACGCCGCCGCGGTGCGCAGGAGCCGGTCGACCGGTCGCCGGATGAACACCCGCCCGGCCACGAGGGCGGCGGCGAGCGCCAGGGCCGCCCCCAGGGCGATCAGAACCAGCCCGCGGCGGGTGGCGGCGTCGATATCCGCGAAGGCGGTGGCGTAGTCGCGCCCGACGACGACGCGCACCCCGGCCAGCGGGCCGTCCGGCATCGCGGTGGCGATGATTCGCTTCCGGCCGTCGAGGCCGGCGGCGACGCGGACGTCGCTGCCCTGGGCCTCCAGCATGGCGGCCCGGTCGGGCGGGATCGGCCTGCCGATCCAGGCCGCCTCGTCCGGGCGGCGGGCGATGATCAGGCCATCCCGGTCCGTCACGGTGATCGCCGTCTCCGGCTGATGGAGCGCCTGCTCTAGGTGATCGGAGAGCCAGTCGAGGTCGACGGCGGCGAGCAGGACGCCCGCCGGGGCCCCCGCCGACTCGCCGACATGGACGGCCCGGGCGAAGTGGATCGACGGCCGCTTCGTCTGGAAGCCGACCGCGTAGCCGCCCATCGCGTAGCCGCCCTGCTCCAGGGCGCGGCGGTGATAGGCCCGGCCGCGGCTCGAGTAGGAGCCCGCGGGCGCGCCGGCGCTGTCGCAGATCACGGCCCCGTCGGGATCGGTGACGGCGATCAGCAGCACGTGCGGCAGCCGCGCGGCAGCCCGCCGCAGGTAGGCGGTGCAGGCCGCCGGCTCCCGCACCTGCACGGTGGCATCCTCGGAGATCAGGTCGAGGGCCTGCTGCATCCGCTCGGAGATCTGGGCGAAATCCTCCGCGACGTCCCGCGCTGTGGCGCGGGCGTCGGCCCGCACGGCCGCGTCGCGGCTCGCCCGCAGGGCGACCTCGTTGTAGCCCTGGATCGCCAGCGCCGGGGCGAGGGCGAGCAGGACGAGCAGCAGGATGCGGGTCGTCAGTGACAGCGGCATCGGCGGTCAGTCGCGACCGGCGATCGGCGCGGGCGCCCGCGCGGCCAGGGTCTCCACGGAGCACGGCTCGGTGATCATCCGCATCCCCGATTCGAGTCCGCAGGTGGCGAAGGTCGCGTTCTCGGCGGAGCCGGTGATGACCTGGACCCTCGGATCCGGCCGTCGCGGCCACCGGGCAGGCCGCCATGGCCGACCAGCCGCCCGGCCGTCGCGTCCGCGCCCATGGGGCGCAGCCGGATCGGGCGGATGCGATCGGCGCGCGCGTTGGCGGATTCGAGGGCCGGACGCCGTCTCATGTCGGCGTTGTTGCAGAACCGGTCGGCCCTTGCCAGTGCGCCGCGCGGTCGGGGCGGCGGGAGCGTGGGCCGGCTCGCCTCAGCGCCCGCGGGGCCGGCCGGCCTCCGGACGCAGGTGCAGGAAGCTGCGCTCGCCGGTCGCGGCCTCGGCCACGTGCTGGATCGTGTCGAGCAGATCGGACACGGCCCGCGGCCCGACTGGCCGGAAGCCCGCCCTCGGCTCGACCCAGCGTCCCTGCGTGCGGTCCGCGGCGATCTGCGCCTCGCTCAGCGCGTCGAAATCCCGGCGTCGGGTCATGGCTCAGCCCTCCGCCGGGGACTCTGTCGGGGGCATGGTTGACGAAAGGTTAACGCCGGATCCGGCGAGGCGGCGCGCCGCAAATACCCGCCGGCTTGATCCCCGGCACAGGCCTCTCTAAAGAGCGAAAACCGAGGTAAATCAATAGATTAGTGTGATTATAAACTGCGGTCTCTGGACCGGTCCGGATCGCGGCACCAATCGCGGTACGGCGTGCGGGGGGCGATGACGGGTTCCGCCGAACCCGCCATCGGCACCCGGGTCGTCGACACCCTGGCGGCCCTGCGGCCGCTGGCGCCGTTCTTCTGCCTGTACGTGACCTTCGGGGCGACGCTTGGCTTCCTGTCCGGCGGGGCGCCGCTGATCCTGCGGGCGCGGGGCGTGGAGCTGGCCGAGGTCGGGCTGCTGCAGCTCATCAACCTGCCGGTCGGGCTCACCTTCCTGTGGGCGCCCCTGCTCGACCGGCTCCGCCTGCCGATCCTCGGCCACCGGATCGGCTGGATCGCGGCCGCGCAGGCCGCCTCGGTGCTCCTGCTGGTCGTCCTGAGCCTCGGCGAGGCCTGGCCGCTCCCGGCGCTGCTCGCCCTGGCGATCGCCGCCTGCGCCTGCGTGGCGACCATGGACATCGCCCTCGAGGCCCTGGTGGTCGAGACCGTGCCGGCGGAGCGGCGCGCCTTCGTGGCCTCGGCCAAGCTGTGCGGCGCCTCCCTCGGCGGGATCCTGGGGGTCGGCGTGCTGGTCGGCTCCTACGACAGCCTGGGCTGGCGCGGGGCGGTCCTGGCCTGCGCGGCCCTCGACGCCCTCTGCCTGCTGCCGATCCTGGGCTACCGGGAGTCGCGCCTGCGCGAGACCCGGAGCGCCGGTGCCGGCACCGCGGCCGGTGCGGGCCCGGAACGCTGGTCGGGCTCCCTGGCGCGGCTGCGCCGCTTGGGCGGTCGCGTGCTGGTGCTCGGCGCCTACTTCGCCGCCTCCTACCTCGTGGGCGGGCCCAACACCCTGGCGCTCCTCGATCTCGGCGTCCCACTCGGGCAGGTCGGCACGCTCACCGGCACCGTGCTCCCGGCCGTGAACCTCGTCATGGCGCTGGCGGCCGGATGGCTGGCCGCGCGGTTCGGCACGGTCCGGCTGATCGCCGTGGGGGCCCTCGGCGTCCTGGCCTCCGGGGGCCTGATGGTCGTCGCCTGCGCGGGCCGGATGCCGGATCTCGGCATCACCGCCGCCGTGCTGGGCTTCGTCGCGGGCGGGTTCCTGGGCGTGCCGGTCTTCAACATGATCTACCGCTGGGCCCAGGGGCCGAAGCCCGCCACCGACTACGCGCTCCTGTTCGGCGCCGCCTTCTTCGCCGCGATGCCGCTGCGGGTGGCGGCCCCGGCGCTCGCCGGCTGGATCGGCTGGCCGGGCTACTTCGCCGCCACCCTGCCGCTCTACGCCGCCGCGGTGGCGTGGCTCGCCATCGCCGTGGACCGGACCCTGCGCGACGACGGGGCGGCGCGATGATCGCCGAGGTCGCCGCCCAGGTTCCCGACACGCTCGCGGCCTACCGGGACGGGGTCGCCGAGGGCCCAGGCGGCCCGGACGCGCTGCCCCTCGGCGCCCTGCGGGACGAGGCCGTGTTCGACGCGACGCTGGCCGCCTTCGGGGCCGGGTTCGGCGCGGCGTTCCGGACCGCCGACCCGCGGGTCCGGGTCTCCTACTGGAGCCAGTTCTACCTCGCGGCCCTGGCGACGCCGGCGCTGACCGCCCTGGTGCGCCTCGGCCGGCCGCTGCCGCTCGCCTTCGACGCGGTCAGCCTCGAGCTCGACGCGGCCGGCCGGCCGCGCCGCTTCCGCCTGCCCGCGGACGGGTCGGCCTGCGCGGCCGGCCCGGCGCCCGGCCTGACCGGGCTGGTGGAGGCGCATCTGCGCCCGTTCGTCGAGCTCTGCCACGCCCGGTGCGGGATCGCCCCCAGGGTCCTCTGGGGCAACGCCGCGGTGATCCTGGACTACGTCGCCCGGGAACTCGGGGACCCGCTCGCCGGGCTGGCTGGGGACGGGGAGGGGGCCGGCACCACCTGCGCGAGCGCCTGTACCACCACCTGCCCTACCGCCCGCGCCGCCGCCTGTGACGACGTCGCGGCCTGCCTCGGATGGCGCGCCGGCCCCGGCTGCGCTAGGAGCCCGCTCGAGAGTCCTCTTGCGCAGGCGCTCTGCCCGGGACCTTCGGGCTGCCGGCGGCGGCGCGTCTGCTGCCTGCGCCACCGCCTGCCGGGGGTGCCGTCCTGCGGCGCGCTCTGCCCCGTCGAGTGCGCCGCCCAACGTTGATCCGAGCCGCGCGATGCTGAAGGCCTTCCTCGCCTATTACCGGCCGTACCGGACGCTGTTCCTGGTCGATTTCGGCTGCGCGGTGCTGTCGGGCCTGCTGGAGCTCGGCTTCCCCATCGCCGTGAAGGGCTTCATCGACAGCCTGCTGCCCCGGCAGGACTGGGGCCTGATCCTGCTCGCAGCGGCCGCGCTGGCGCTGGTCTACGTCGCCAATGCCGGCCTGATGGTGGTGGTCACCTACTGGGGCCACGTGCTCGGCATCAACATCGAGACCACGATGCGGGCGCGGGCCTTCGACCACCTGCAGAAGCTCTCCTTCCGCTTCTACGACGGCCAGAAGACCGGCCACCTCGTGGCCCGGGTGACCAAGGACCTGGAGGAGATCGGCGAGGTCGCCCATCACGGGCCCGAGGACCTGTTCATCGCCGTGATGACGCTGTTCGGCGCCTTCGCGCTGATGCTCTACGTCCACGCGCCGCTGGCGCTGATCACCGCGGCGATCCTGCCGCTGATCGCCTTCGTGTCGATCCGCTACGGCGGCCGCATGACCCGCAACTGGCAGGCCCAGTACGGCCGGGTCGGCGCCTTCAACGCGCGGATCGAGGAGAATGTCGGCGGGATGCGGGTGGTGCAGGCCTTCGCCAACGAGCCCCACGAGCGCGCCCTCTTCGCCCTCGACAACGCCCGCTACCGGGACACCAAGCTCGAGGCCTACCGGCTGATGGCGGCCGGCCTGTCGATCAACTACCTGGGCCTGCGCCTCGTCCAGATCGCGGTGCTGCTCGGCGGCGCCGCCTTCGTGGTCCGGGGCGACCTGACGCCCGGGGGCTTCGTGGGCTTCCTGCTGCTGGTGGGCGTGTTCTACCGGCCGCTGGAGAAGATCGGCGCCGTGGTCGAGACGTATCCGAAGGGGGTCGCGGGCTTCCGCCGTTACCAGGAACTGCTGGCCACCGAGCCCGACATCACCGACCGGCCCGGCGCCCGCGCGGTCGGCGCCCTGCGCGGCGACATCCGTTTCGAGGGGGTGGGCTTCGGCTACGGGCCCGGCCGCCCGGTCTTCGCCGGCCTCGACCTCGCGGTGGCGGCCGGCGAGACGGTGGCGTTCGTGGGTCCCTCGGGGGTCGGCAAGACCACCCTCTGCGCCCTGCTGCCGCGCTTCTACGAGGTCGAGGCGGGCCGCATCACCGTCGACGGGATCGACATCCGCGACATCACCCTGGCGAGCCTGCGCCGCCAGATCGGCATCGTCCAGCAGGACGTGTTCCTGTTCGCCGGCACGATCCGGGAGAACATCGCCTACGGCCGCCTCGACGCCGCCGAGGCCGAGATCGACGCCGCCGCGCGGCGCGCCCGTCTCGGCGGGCTGATCGACAGCCTGCCGGAGGGCCTCGACACCGTGGTGGGCGAGCGCGGCGTGCGCCTGTCGGGCGGCCAGAAGCAGCGCATCGCCATCGCGCGGGTCTTCCTCAAGAACCCGCCGATCCTGATCCTCGACGAGGCGACCTCGGCGCTCGACACTGAGACCGAGCGGGAGATCCAGCGGGCGCTCGCCGAGCTTGCCCGCGGGCGCACGACCCTGGTGATCGCCCACCGCCTCGCCACCATCCGGGACGCCGACCGCATCGTGGTCCTGGGGGAGGGCGGGGTCGTCGAGGAGGGCCGGCACGCGGCTCTGCTGGCCGCCGGCGGCCCCTACAGCCGCCTGCACGCGGCGCAGTTCGGGCGCGGCGAAGCCGGCGCGGGCGTCCTCGCGGCGGAGTGAGAGCCGGCCTCGCTAGGGTGCCGCCGGCGCGCTCGACTCGCGCACGACGAGGCGCGCGGGGAACAGCGTCTGGGCGAGGTCGTCCGGCGCCCGTGTCCCCTCGATCAGTTCGACCAGCGTCGCGAAGGCGGACCGGACCATGTCGAGCACCGGGACATCGACCGAGGTCAGGCTCGGGACCGCGTAGGCCCCCTGGCTGAGGTTGTCGAAGCCGACGACGCGGATCTCCGCGGGGACCCGCACGCCGCCCTCGTGCAGCGCCCGCAGTACGCCGAACGCCACCCGGTCGCTGGCGGCCACGACGGCGTCCGGCCGGGCGCCGGGTCCGGCCTCCAGGAGAGCCCGCGCGGCCCGGTAGCCGCCCTCGGCGGTCCCGTCGCAGGAGACCACGAGGGCGTCGCGCAGGGGCAGCCCCGCCTCCGCGAGGGCATCCCGGTAGCCGCGGAACCGCTCGGTGGCGGCGGCGGGCCGGCGCGCGTCGCCCGCGAGCAGGCAGATCGACCGGCTCCCCGCCGCGATCAGGTGGCGGACGGCCCCGTGGACCGCGTCGCGCTCCGCCAGCGCGACGTAGTGCGTGCCGGGCACCTCCAGGCCGAACACCACGAACGGGCATCGCTTGGCCTTGAGCAGGCCGATCAGCGGGTCGTCCCGATCCTCGGCGAAGACCACGAGGCCGTCGACCCGGGCCTCGCTGACGAGGCCGGCGATCCGGCCCGGGCCGTCCGGGTCGTCGGCGCGGCGGCAGCGGTGGACCAGGGTGTAGCCCTGCCGATCGGTGACGGTGCCGAAGGTCCGGAGGACGTGGCCGTGATCGGCCGTCTCCCCCGGGCGGCCCCCGTCGGCGGCGGGCTCCGGCGCCGGAGCGAACACGCAGGCGATGCTGCGACTGGGCTTCTTGCGCAGGGACCGGGCGGCGAGGCTGGGCACGAAGTCCAGGTCGCGCATGGCCGTCTCGATGGTCTCGCGCGTGGTCCGGGCGACCTTCTGCGGGTGGTTCAGGACCAGCGAGACCGTCTGGAAGCTCACGCCGGCCCGTCGGGCGACGTCCTTGATCGTCGTCTGGCCCATCGTCACCTCGAGAGCCGGTCCGGATGGCCGCGCCCCCCGCGCGGCGCTGCCTCGTTCGGTGCGCCAATCTAGATCTGTATCGATCGGAGATAAAGCCGCGGGCCGGGCGGCGAAGACGGCGTATTCCCGCGCAAAGGCTGCGCAGGACCGGTCATTCGCGCGCGCAATCCGATCCATCCTGCGGTTTCTCGGTGCCCCGATCCCGCCGTTCGGACGGCCCGCCGGGCAGGAACCTTGTCCCCCCTGTGCGGTTCGCCGGGCAGCACCTCAAGCGATGATCGGGGCGTCGGGTGCCTCACCCAATCCGGATGCCACTCCCATGATGCACCGTCGCATGCACAGACGCGCTCTCCTCACCACGATGCTGGGCGCCACCGCGGCCCTGGCGGTCACCCGCACAGCCCTCGCGCAGGTCACGCCGGCCGGCGCGATTCCGACCGGCGCCTATCTCCAGATGGCCACCAGCGGCGGCCTGTTCCTGGAGAACACGGCCCGCGACGCTCACGCGAAGACCACCAATCCCGCCGTCAAGAAGTTCGCCCGCGCGGAGGTGGTCGAACAGGTGAACCTCGCCCGCAAGATCAGCGCCTACACGGGCGGCGCCCCGATCCCGAGCCCGGCCGCGGCGGGCCCGGGTGGCCTGATCGGCGGCCTCGTCGCGGCGCCGGTGGCGGTGGCCGGCACGGCCGTGAATGCGGCGGGCAGCGTCGCCGGCGGTGTCGTCGGCGGCGTGCTCGGCGGACCGGCTCCGGCCCAGGGCATGACCACCGACGCGCAGAAGGCGCAGATCCTGGCGCAGCTCAGCGCCATGCCGCCGGGGCCGCAATACGACGCCACCTTCGTGAACGCCTCGCTCCAGGGCCATCAGGAGGCGCTGGGCATCCACGGCGCCTACGCCCGGTCGGGCGAGGATCCCGGCCTGCGCGCGATCGCCCGCGGCGCCCTGCCGCTGATCAACCTGCACATCGCCCGGCTCGATCGGATGCAGGCGATGATGGGCGCTCAGCCGGGGTAAGCGGCCGGACGACGGGGTCGGTGCGCCGCGCGGCGCACCAGCCTCCTCGCGGTTGTCTCGCAATTGTCCCACCGGCCTCGAACAGGACCCCGTCAGCCGGCCCGATCGCGCAGGCGCCGCACCAATCTGAGCAGCACGCCGCGGATATGGGATCGAAGCTGGGTGTTCTCTGCCATGGGACGCCGTTCGAAGCGCCGGATCGCGGCGCCTCGAGAAACACATCCCTTGGACGGACCGTTGCTACGTAAAAAGCGGGATCGTTGCCGCGGCCGAGCCGCAGAACCACCCTCCAAGGACGTAGCCCGTGGCCCGGATCGACGGCGCCCCGCGGCCCATATGATGGGACCGGATCGTCGACAGCACGCTCCTGATGTGCGCGCGCAGCTTGTCCTTGCGGAGCGCGGCCGTCTCGGCGCACGGGTCGGGCGGGTTGGCGGAGGTCGACATGTCACGGGGCCCCGGCTCAGGCGCGCCACCGCTCCGGGCCGTCGGACGACGGCGGGGGGACGCTGGAGATTCTTGTACTTGATAACGTGAGCGGAATCTCGGGCGGACGGCGCAGATCCGAGCAAACTCCATGTTTTAGATGCATTAAGGTTTATCCGACCGAAGACCTTTCCCAGTCGTGCATTGCACTACGTAGTGATATCCGGACGATCGCCGCGGGGCTGCAGCAGGGGGGAGGTCGGTGTCCGAGCGCTTCTACTTCGACCTCGAGAGCGGCGAGGAGACGATCCGGGATGACGACGGCGTGGAGGTCGGCAGCCTGGCCGAGGCCATGGCCGAGGCGCGCAGCGTCATCGCCGAGATGGCCGACGAGGTCTGCGCCGCCGATCCCGACCGGTCCTGGAGCTTGGTCGTGCGCGACGCCGCCGGGCACGCCCGCCACCGGCTGCCGATCCGGCGGTAGCGCCCGACAAGAAGCCCGCCGCGGCCTGGCCGGGCGGGCTTGAAGGTGATCTCGTCTCGGAGAAGGCCGACCGTAGACCCGCCACAGGGCGACCGCATCCCCCATCCGGAGGACGCCGACGCACGATCCCGCGACCGCAGGCCCGCGACCGCCCGCCGCGGCAGCTCGGACGCCGGAGGACCCGCCCCGCTGGAGGAAAGATCTGCGCAGGGGACTCAACGTCCTCGGCGCCAGGTCGGTCAGCCCGCGAAGGCGCGGGGCGGCAGGCCGGCGACGCCGACGTCGAGCTCGAACAGCGCGCCGGCCTCCGGCACGTGCTCGGCCCCCCGCGCCGCCGAGGTGACGAACAGCCGGTCGAGGCCGGGACCCGCGAAGGCGCAGCTCGTGATGTTGGGGGCGGGCAGGGGGATCGCGCGCAGCAGGCGCCCCGCGGGATCGAAGCGGCTGAGCCGGCCGCCGCCCCAGTGGGCGATCCACAGGCAGCCCTCTTCGTCCGTGGTCATGCCGTCGGGCCAGCCCCAATCGTCGGGGAAGCGGAGGAAGGGCCGCTTGCCCGTCAGCGCCCCGTCGGCGGCGAGGTCGAAGGCGTAGACCGTCCGGGCGGCGCTGTCGCTGTGATAGAGGATCCGGCCGTCGCGGCTGAAGGTCGGCCCGTTGGCGACGCCGTAGCTGGTATCCATCCGCCGCCACGTCAGGTCCGGGTCGAGCCGGTGCAGGGCGCCCGACACCGCGGTCTCGGCCTGGTGCATGCTCCCGGCCCAGATCCGGCCGGCGTCGTCGACCTTGGCGTCGTTCAGGCGGTTGTCGGGATCGTCGGGCTCGGGGTCGCCGATCGGCGCGAGGCGGTCGGCCTCCAGGTCGTAGGTCGCGAAGCCACTCTTCAGCCCGACGACGAAGTCGCGCCGGCCCGCGCGGGGGATGATCCAGCCGAGCGGTTCCGGGAACGGGCGCGTGCCCACGGCGCCGTCGGCGAGGTCCAGCCAGTTCAGGGCCGGCGCCTCGATATCGACCCAGAACAGCACGCCCCGCTCCGGAACCCAGATCGGGCCCTCGCCGAGCCGGTCGCGCCGGGGCCGGTCGAGGATGCGGATCCGCGGGTCCATGGCGGGCTCCCCGATCTGGCCGACGCTCAGGCGCCGGCCGGCCGCGCTGCGGCGCCGGTCCTGCAGCCCCAGAGCGCGTAGAACAGGACGTAGAGCTCGCAGGCGGCGGTGATCAGGAAGGAGTGCTGCAGCCCGTACCGGTCCGCCGCCCAGCCCTGCACCACCACCAGCGACCCGCCCGCGATCGCCATGATCAGCAGCCCGGCGCCCTCCTCGGTGAGCGGACCGAGGCCGCGGATGCCCAGGGTGAAGATCGTCGGGAACATGATCGCGTGGAACAGGCCGACCGAGATCAGCGCCCACAGGGCGAGGTGGCCGGTCGCGAAGGTCGCCACCAGCATCACCGCGCAGGCGCCGATCGCCGCGCCGGCCAGCACGGTCTCGGCCGGGCGTCGCTGCATCAGGTAGCTGCCGACGAAGCGGCCGACCATCATGCCGCCCCAGAGCAGGAACAGGTAGCGCGAGGCCTGGGCGTGGGTCAGGTCGCCGATCTTGGGCTGCGACACGAAGTTGATGAACAGGTTCGACACCCCGATCTCGGCGATCAGGTAGATGAAGATCGCCGGCACGCCGAGCACGAGGTTGCGGTGGCGCCAGAGCGACAGGCCGGCGCGCTCGGCCCTGGCGGCCCGGGCGGTGATGCCGCCGGAACCGCTGATGGCGGGCAGCGGGAAGCGGGCGATGACCGCGGCGAGGACGACGAGCACCACCGCCACGATCAGGTAGGGCAGCTGCACCGACTGCGCGTCTGCCAGGCGCTCGGCCGGGGTCAGGGTGGCCCCGGCGGCGGCGTTGCCCGAGGCCGAGCGGCCGAGGATCAGGTAGCCGCCGAACAGCGGCGCCAGGGTCGTCCCGAGGGAATTGAACGCCTGCACGAGGTTGAGCCGCGCCGGGGCGCTCTCGGCCGGGCCGACCACCGCCACGTAGGGGTTCGCGGCGACCTGCAGGAGGGTGATGCCGCTGGCGATCACGAAAAGGGCCGTGAGCGTGATCGCGTAGGAGACCCGGTGGGCGGCCAGGATCATCCCGAGCGTGCCCAGCGCCATGATGCCCAGTCCCGTCACCAGGGCGCGCTGGTAGCCGACGCGCTCGATCAGCTTGGCCGCCGGGATCGAGGCGACGAAGTAGGCGATGAACCAGACGGACTCGATCAGCGTGGTCTGCGTGTAGTCGAGGTCGAACACGCTGCGCAGGTGCGGCAGCAGCGTGTTGTTGATGACCGTGATGAAGCCCCACATGAAGAACAGGCTCGCCAGCAGCGACAGGGCCGGGCGGTAGCCGCCCCGGTCGCGCGCGGCCTCCGCCCCCGTCCGGGGCGCCGCGGTCCCCGCGGTCGCGATCGGTCCTGCCATCCGGCGTTGTCCTCTGCCTCTCGGGCCGCCTTGTCGGGGTCCCGTGTTGTTCCTTTTATTTGTCTGAGTATATATCGGGCTCGCGGACGTCAACCGCGAGTCCCGTCGCGGTCCGGCGCACGACCGGCGCGGCGGGCGGAATCACGAAGGGGGAGAGCGCGATGCGTGGAGTGGGATCCCTGGCGCTGTGCGCCTGTGCGGCCCTGCCGGGCCTGACGCCGGCACCGGCCCGGGCGGCCGAGCCGACCCGGGCGGTGTTCGGCACGCTGCCGGACGGCCGGACGGTGGAGGAGGTGACGCTGACGAACGGCAAGGGCGTCACGGCGCGGATCCTGTCGTGGGGGGCGCTCCTGCGGAGCCTCGACGTGCCGGACCGCTCCGGCAAGGCCGCAGACGTCGTGCTCGGCTACAACGACCTCGCCTCCTACCTGGCCAAGGGCAACTATTTCGGCGCGAGCGTCGGGCGCTACGCCAACCGCATCCGCGCCGGGCGCTTCACCCTCGACGGCCGGACCTACACGCTGGCCACCAACGACGGCCCGAACGCCCTGCACGGCGGCGCGTCCGGCTTCGACAAGCGGCTCTGGACGATCACCGCGGTCAAGGGCGGCGCGGCCCCCTCGGTCACCCTGCGCTACGTCAGCCCGGACGGCGAGGAGGGCTATCCCGGCACGCTGACGGCGACCGCCACCTACGCGCTGGACGAAACGAACACGCTCACGGTCACCTACGAGGCGACGACCGACAAGCCGACGATCGTCAACCTGACCAACCACAGCTTCTTCAACCTCGCGGGCGAGGGCTCGGGCCGCTCGATCCTCGACCAGATTCTGACCATCCCGGCGGAGCGCTTCACGCCGGTCGACGCCACCCTGATCCCGACCGGGGCGCACCTGCCGGTGGCCGGCACGCCCTTCGACTTCCGCGAGCCCGCGGTGATCGGCGCGCGGATCCGCGACGGGCGGGACGCGCAGATCGTGCGCGGGCGCGGCTACGACCACAACTGGGTCGTGACCGACGCGCCCACGGCCGAGCCGCACCCGGTGGCGCGGGTCGAGGATCCGGGATCGGGCCGCATCCTCGACGTGGCGAGCAACCAGCCAGGCCTCCAGTTCTACGCCGGCAACTTCCTCAACGGGACCGCGGTCGGTAAGTCCGGCCTCGCCTACCGCCAGTCGGACGCCCTGGCGCTGGAGCCGGAGCTCTTCCCCGACACGCCGAACCAGCCGGCCTTCGGCTCGGCCCGGCTCGATCCCGGCAAGACCTACCGGAACGTGATCACCTACCGCTTCTCGACCAGCCCCGCCCACCGGACCCAGAAATGACCGACCGACCGATTGCACGGCCCCTGCGCTCGCGCGCGTGGTTCGACAACCCCGACAATATCGACATGACGGCGCTCTACCTGGAGCGCTACCTGAACTTCGGCCTCAGCCTGGAGGAGCTGCGCTCGGGCAAACCGATCATCGGCATCGCCCAGACCGGCTCGGACCTGTCCCCGTGCAATCGCCACCACCTCGTCCTCGCGGAGCGGATCCGCGAGGGCATCCGCGAGGCGGGCGGGATCGTCCTGGAGTTTCCCGTCCACCCGATCCAGGAGACCGGCAAGCGGCCGACCGCGGGCCTCGATCGCAACCTCGCCTATCTCGGGCTCGTGGAGCTGCTCTACGGCTACCCCCTCGACGGGGTCGTGCTGACCACGGGCTGCGACAAGACCACCCCGGCCTGCCTGATGGCGGCCGCCACCGTGAACATCCCGGCCATCGCCCTGTCGGTGGGGCCGATGCTCAACGGCTGGTTCAAGGGCCAGCGCACCGGATCCGGCACGATCGTCTGGAAGGCCCGCGAGATGCTGGCGGCCGGCGAGATCGACCACGACGGCTTCATCAAGCTGGTGACCTCGTCGGCGCCCTCGACCGGCTTCTGCAACACGATGGGCACCGCCACCACGATGAACACGCTGGCCGAGGCGCTCGGCATGATGCTGCCCGGCTCGGCCGCGATCCCGGCGCCCTACCGCGACCGGCAGGAGGCCGCCTACCTGACAGGCAAGCGCGTCGTCGCCATGGTGGCCGAGGACCTGAAGCCCTCCGACATCCTGACCCGCGACGCCTTCCTCAACGCCATCGCGGTCAATTCCGCGATCGGCGGCTCGACCAACGCGCCGATCCACCTCGCGGCGATCGCCCGCCACATGGGGGTCGCGCTCGACATCGCGGACTGGCAGACCCACGGCCTCGACGTGCCGCTCCTCGTCAACCTGCAGCCGGCGGGCGCCTATCTCGGCGAGGATTACTACCGCGCCGGCAGCTTGCCCGCGGTGGTGGCGCAGCTCATGCGCCGCGGCCTGATCCGCGAGGGCGCCCTCACCGTGAACGGGCGCACCCTCGGCGACAATTGCCGCGGCGCCGCGATCGAGGACGAGGACGTGATCCGGCCGATCGACCGGCCGCTCAAGGAGGCGGCGGGCTTCCTGGTCCTGCGCGGCAACCTGTTCGACGCCGCGGTGATGAAGACCAGCGTCATCGGCGCGGAGTTCCGCAGCCGCTACCTGTCGAACCCGGAGGATCCGGACGCCTTCGAGGGTCCCGTCGTGGTGTTCGACGGGCCGGAGGATTACCACGCCCGGATCGACGACCCGAGCCTCGGCATCACCGAGGAGACCCTGCTGGTCATGCGCGGGGCCGGGCCCGTGGGCTATCCGGGGGCGGCGGAGGTGGTGAACATGCGCCCGCCCGCGCAGCTGATCCGGGCCGGCGTGCACGCGCTGCCCTGCCTCGGCGACGGGCGCCAGTCCGGCACCTCCGGCTCGCCGTCGATCCTCAACGCCTCGCCCGAGGCGGCGGCCGGCGGCGGCCTCGCCCTCCTGCGCACCGGCGACCGGGTGCGGATCGACCTGCGCCGCGGCACCGCCGACATGCTGGTCGACGCCGACGAGATCGCGCGGCGGCGCGCGGCCCTGGAGGCGGCGGGCGGCTACGCCTATCCGGCCTCGCAGACCCCCTGGCAGGCGATGCAGCGCGCCGCGGTGGGGCAGATGCACACCGGGGCCATCCTGGAGGGCGCCGAGGCGTTCCAGCGCATCGCGCAGACGCGGGGCGTGCCGCGCGACAACCACTGAGGCCACTCGGGCCACTCGGGCCACTCGGGCGACGTCCGGGCCGGCGGCGCCCCGCCGCCGGCACCGTCAGGGCCGCATCGCCAGCTCGGTGTCGGCGAGGGCGAGGCGGACCAGCTCGGTCATCGTCGCGCGGGCGGCGTCCGGGTCGCCCGCCACGATCGCGTCGTAGAGGGCGCGGTGATCCGGCATCGGATCCCGGGGCAGGCCCTGGCGGCGGTGCTTGAAGATCGTCGTCCACGTGACCGCGGCGGCGATGGAGCTCGACAGGGCGATCAGCGCGCCGTTGCGGGCCGCTTCCAGGATCGTGTTGTGGAAGGCCTGGTCGGCGGCCCGCCCGGCCTCGGTGGCGAGGCCGTGGCGGCCCATCTCCTCCAGGGCGTGGCCCATCCGGGCGATGTCGAGGCCGGAGCGCCGCTCGGCCGCGAGCGCGGCCGCGGCCGGCTCGACGATCATCCGCAGCTCGAACAGGTCGCGGATGAAGGACTCGCTCGGCTCCGACTCGAAGGCCCAGGCGAGGATGTCGGGATCGAGCAGGTTCCAGCGGCTGCGCTGGCTGACGCGGGTGCCGGTGCGCGGGCGGCTCTCGACGAGCCCCTTCGCGCTCAGGATGCGGATCGCCTCGCGATAGGCGGTGCGCGAGACGTTCAATTTCTCAGAGAATTCGATCTCGCCGGGCAGCACGTCCCCGGGCGCGTAGCGGCCGCCGAGGATCGCCGCGCCCAGATCGCGGGCGACCGAGCCGTGGATGCGGCGCGACCCCGAGGCGAGGGGCAGCGTCACGTTCTCCGAGCTCCGCTCCTGCCTCACCGCATCCACCTCCGGTCCGGGCCACCGGGTCGGGGCAGGAACGGCGTGATCGTATCCTGAAGTTGTAGGAGCGCAAAGAGGAACGCCCGCCGCACCGAAGGCGCGGCCGCGCTTGCGACCGGAGGCGAACTGCTCTAGCCTAATTGTATGAGTAGTTAATCGACAGGATCCGTCACGGTCCGCGGAAGCGTCCGGGTCGGCGCGGGGGTCGCCCCCGCGATGGTGCAGGGCGGTCCGTTCCCGGCGACCTCGGGCGGCCGCGACGGCGCGATCGGGCCGCTGGCGACCGAGCGGATGCCGCGCCCATTCCTCCAGCGGGACCTGGCGCGCCGGATCGACGGCGCTCGCGCCCCGCAACCCGGCCACTGACGGGCCGCCGCGCGACCCTCGACGGCCGCGCGTTCAGGACGCCCCGAAGCGGGCGTCCCCGGGAGGACACAGATGGGACGATCACTCCTACAATTCCGCGTCGCCGACGGGCAGCGCGGTGTCGCGCTGCTCGCCGACGGCCGGGCGTGGCGGGTGCTCGGCGTCGACAGCGTGCTCGCCCTGGCGCAGAGGGCCCTCGCCGCGGGGGACGATCTGGCCGCGACGGCGGGGCGCGCGGGGCTCGGCGCGCCCGTCGATCTCGACGCGGTCCGGCTCCTGCCGCCCGTCGACCACGCCGATCCCGCGCACCTCCTGCTGAGCGGCACCGGCCTGACGCATCTCGGCTCCGCCGAGGGCCGCGACGCGATGCACCGCGCGGCCGCGACCGACCCGGCGCCGACCGATTCGATGCGCATGTTCCGGATGGGCGTCGAGGGCGGGAAGCCGGCGCCGGGCGAGACCGGCGCGCAGCCCGAGTGGTTCTACAAGGGCGACGGCTCCGGCCTCGTCGCCTGCGGCGAGCCGCTGATCTCGCCGGCCTTCGCCCGCGACGGCAGCGAGGAGCCGGAGATCGCCGGGATCTACCTGATCGACGCCGACGGAACGCCGGTGCGCCTCGGCTTCGCCCTGGCGAACGAGTTCTCCGACCACGTGACCGAGCGCGGCAATTACCTGTGGCTGGCGCATTCCAAGCTCCGCCCGGCCGCCCTCGGCCCGGAGCTGTGGCTCGGGGCCCTGCCGCCGGACGTGCGCGGCACGAGCCGCATCCTGCGCGACGGAGCCGTGCTCTGGGAGAAGCCGTTCCTGTCCGGGGAGGCCAACATGTCCCACAGCATCGCCAACCTGGAGCGGCACCACTTCAAGTACGCGCCGTTCCGGCGCCCCGGCGACGTGCACGTCCACTTCTTCGGGACCGCGACCCTGTCGTTCAGCGACGGCGTCGCGACCCGGCCGGGCGACGTGTTCGAGATCGCGGCGGCGCCGTTCACGCGGCCCCTGCGCAACCCGCTGGCGATCGCGCCGGCGGACGCGCCGTCCGTGCGGGTGCTCTGACATGGCGGCCCCGATCCGCATCGGCCTCGTGGGCGTCGGCAAGATCGCCCGCGACCAGCACCTGCCAGTCATCGCCGCCTCGCCGGATTACGCGCTCGTGGCGGTGGCGAGCCGGCACGGCGGCCTCGACGGGGTGCCGAGCTACGGCAGCCTGGAGGCGATGCTGGCGGCGCACGGCGACCTCGACGCCGTCGCCCTGTGCCAGCCGCCGCAGGCGCGGTGCGCGGCGGCCCTGGCGGCGATCGCGGCCGGACGCCACGTCTTCCTCGAGAAGCCCCCGGGCGCGACGCTGGCCGAGGTCGGGCTCCTGGTCGCGGCCGCGCGGGACCGGGGCGTGAGCCTTTTCGCGAGCTGGCACTCCCGCTACGCGCCGGGGGTGGAGCCCGCCCGCCGGTGGCTGTCGGGCCGCAGGATCCGGTCGGTGGCGATCGCCTGGCTGGAGGATGTCCGGCACTGGCACCCGGGCCAGGACTGGATCTGGGACGCGGGCGGGATGGGCGTGTTCGATCCGGGGATCAACGCCCTGTCGATCGCCACCCACATCCTGCCGCCGTTCTTCCTCACCGGCGCGACCCTGTCGGTGCCGGCGAACCGGCAGGCGCCGATCGCCGCCGACCTGCACTTCGCGGACGCCGCCGGCACCCCGATCCACGCCCGGTTCGACTGGCGCCAGACCGGGCCGCAGACCTGGGACATCCGCGTC
Source organism: Methylobacterium sp. UNC300MFChir4.1 (assembly GCF_900110155.1). Taxonomy (NCBI): domain Bacteria; kingdom Pseudomonadati; phylum Pseudomonadota; class Alphaproteobacteria; order Hyphomicrobiales; family Methylobacteriaceae; genus Methylobacterium; species Methylobacterium sp. UNC300MFChir4.1. The sequence goes on from NZ_FOCS01000030.1 coordinate 24,358, forward strand.
GAGACCGACGACGGCCCCCTGGTCCTGTCGCGGGGCGGGGCCGCCCTGTCGATCGCCGGCCGCGACCAGCCGCTCCCGCCCGAGGCGGAGTACCGCGGCCTCTACGACCGCTTCGCCGCCCTGGTCCGCTCCGGCACCAGCGACGTCGACCTGAATCCGCTGATCCACGCCGCCGACGCCTTCATGCGCGGCGAGCGCCGCGCGGTGGAGGCCTTCACGGACTGACCGGGAGGCCCCCCTCCGGGACACGAACGCGACAGAGCCAGGCAAGGCCGCGCGGTTAAGGGGGAGTCACACATGGGAAAGCATCGGGGAAAGCATCGGGGAAAGCATCGGGGCAAGCATCGGGCAAAGCATTGGCGATGGGCCGCACTGGCGTTCTGCGCCGCGTCGATCACGGCGGGCGCGGGCCCGGCGGTCGCGCAGGTCGAGGCGACGGCACCGGACGGGGGACCGGCCCCGGTGAATCCGAGACCGAAGGCGAGCCCGGCGCAGAAGGCCCGGTACCGGGCGAACCGCGCCCGGCGGCGGGTCATCCGGGAGGCGCGGAGCTTCTCTCGGGCGCCAGCAGCGCCGCCGCCAGCCTCGACGTGCAGGGCAGCAGCGCGACGCCGCCCAGCCTGCCGCCGGGCACCCTCGATCTCGGCAACGGGATCAGTATGGTCCTGAACTACACGGGCGAGTTCGCCGCCAACCCGTCCGGCGGCATCCGGCAGGGATCGGCCTATGCGGGCCAGATCGCGTTCGGCCTCGACGCCGATCTCGGCCGCCTCGCCGGCATCGACGGCGGCTCGGTCCACACCGTCGTCACCCAGCGCCACGGCCGGAGCCTGGCGCAGGATGACATCGGCTTCAACGGCAGCGTGCAGGAGATCTACGGCGGCGGCCAGACCGCCCACCTGACGCTGCTGTCCTACGAGCAGAAGCTGCTCGACAACCGCCTCGACATCGAAGTCGGCCGCCTGCTCGCCAACCCCAACTTCCTGGCCTCGCCGCTCTACTGCAACTTCCAGAACAACGCGACCTGCGGCGCGCCCAAGTCCATCTTCAAGCTGACGAACTTTAACTACTGGCCGATCGCGACCTGGGGCGGCCATGCCAAGGCCTGGGTCACCGACAGGGTGTTCCTGCACGCCGGCATCTACGAGGTGAACCCGCGCGACCAGCTGCCGACCCGGAACGGCGTCGACTGGTCGACCAGCGGCGCCACCGGATACCTGGTGCCGGTGGAGGTCGGCTACTCGACCAATTTCGGCAACGACCCGCTGCCGCGCAACTACAGCATCGGCGCCGTGTTCGACCGGTCGGACTACACGGATCCCGTGCTCGACCGGCGGGGCGCCGCCCAGGTCTTCAGCGGCCTCGATCCGCTGACCCGGTTCGGCCGGTCGGCGGTCTACGCCCGCTTCGACCAGATGGTCTGGCGGCCGGATCCGAACGGCGTCCAGGGCCTGTCGGTGTTCGGCGTCGCGATCGGCGGGACCGGCGGACGGAAGACCCAGGATTACTTCCTGGAGGGCGGCGCCGTGCTGACCGGCACCTTCCCGGGCCGGCCCTACGACACCCTCGGCTTCGTCTTCGCCATGGAGAAGCTCTCCCCCGTGGGCACGGCCAACATCCGGGCGGCGCGCGCGTCGCTGGGGCTCGGCACCCGGACCGTCGAGTCCCTGCAGACCATCCTCGAGCTGAGTTAAGGCATCCAGCTCACCCCGGCGGTGCGGCTGATGCCGAACCTGCAATACGTGATCGACCCGGACCAGACCCGCTTCCCGTTCCGCCCGAAGCCGATCCCGGACGCCTTCGTGATCGGCGCGAAGCTGTCGGTGGACCTGTTCACCCTGGCCGGACTCGCGAAGGGCCCGGGCAGCCAGTGACGCCCTGACCGCCCCGGCGCCCGCTCCCGGCGGGCGCCGGGCCTTCCGACCTGACCGGGGGAGGGACCGTCCCGCGGCCGCAGAGCCCGCGCTCGCCGGGTCCCGGATCGTCTCGCCGAGGCCGACGTCCGCGCCGCGCGCCCGTCGGGCAGGCGCGCGGTGCCGGCCGCGCGGCGGCGTTTCGCGCTGCGCGCGGCTTCGTGTACGAGACCGGGCTCCGCGGCCCGTCGCGCGGTCGACGGGCCGCCCGCCCGTGGGACGACGGCAGAGACCTCGACATGGCAGTGACCGATCACGACGCGGCACCGGTCTCCACCGGGGTGACCGGCCTCGACCACATCCTGGCCGGCGGCTACGCGTCCCAGCGCTCGCACCTCATCGAGGGGCGGCCCGGATCCGGCAAGACGACGCTGGCGATGCAGTTCCTCCTCGACGGCGTGCGCCGGGGCGAGCGCTGCCTGTACATCACGCTCTCGGAGAGCCGGCGCGAGCTCCTGAACGTCGCGGAGCGCCACGGCTGGTCCCTCGACGGCATCGAGATCTGCGAGCTCGTCGCGCCGGAACTCAGCCTCGACCCCGGGCAGCAGCAGAGCCTCGTCCACTCGTCCGACCTCGAGCTCGGCGAGACCGTCCGGATGGCGATCGCCGAGATCGAGCGGCTCAAGCCGCAGCGCGTGGTGTTCGACAGCCTCTCGGAGATCCGGCTGCTCTCACAGGGATCGCTGCGCTACCGCAGGCAGGTCCACGCCCTGCGCAGCTTCCTGCTCATCCAGAACACCACGGCGCTGCTCCTCGACGATCTCACCGCCGAGACGGACGACCTGAACCTGCACAGCCTCAGCCACGCCGTGATCCGGCTGGAGCAGCTCGCGCCCCTGTACGGCGGCGAGCGGCGGCGCCTGCGCGTGATCAAGATGCGCGGCACGCCGTTCCGGGGCGGTTTCCACGACTACGTCATCCGGCGCGGCGGGCTCACGGTGTTCCCGCGCCTCGTCGCGGCCGAGCATCTCGGCACCTTCCCCGACGACCAGTGCGGCACGGGCAGCCCCGAACTGGACCAGCTGCTCGGCGGCGGCCTCGACCGGGGCACCAGCACCATGCTGATCGGCCCGTCCGGCGTCGGCAAGTCCACGGTGGCGCTCACCTGCGTCACCGCGGCGATCGCCCGCGGCGAGCGGGCGCTGATCCTCAGCTTCGACGAGACCACCGGCGTCCTCAGTCGCCGGGCCCGCGGCCTCGCCATGCCGGTCGACGACGCGATCGCCGCCGGATCGCTCATCGTCGAGCAGATCGACCCGGCCGAGGTCTCGCCCGGCGAACTCGCCGACATCGTCCAGAACGCGGTCGAGCACCGGGGCGTGACGACGGTCGTGATCGACTCCCTGACCGGCTATCACAACGCCATGCCGGAGGAGAATTACCTGCTCCTGCAGATGCACGAGATGCTGACCTACCTGAACCAGCAGGGCGTGCTCTCGCTCCTCGTCCTGGCCCAGCACGGCATGATCGGGGCGATGGGCGCGACTGTCGACCTCACCTACCTCAGCGACACGATCCTGCTGTTCCGCACCTTCGAGGCCGACGGGCGGCTGCGGCGCGCGATCTCGGTCGTGAAGAAGCGGACCGGCAGCCACGAGGACACGATCCGCGAATTGCGGATCGACTCCGGCGGGATCCGCGTTGGCGAACCGCTCAGCGCGTTCCGAGGTATCATGACCGGCGTTCCGACATTCGAGGGTGAGCGGTCGTCGCTCCTGCCAACCCGCGCGGCTGATGACCGAGGCTGAACTGCCGGTTCTCATCTTCGCGCCGGGTGGCCGCGACGCCGCCGTCGCCGCGGCGATTCTCGGCGAGGCGCGGATCGCGGCACAGGTGTGCGCCAGCCTCGCGGACGTGGTCTCCCGACTCGACGCGGCCGCCTGCGCGGTCCTCACCGAGGAGGCGCTGCTGTCCTCGAACCGCCAGGCCCTGGCGGACTGGATCGCCGCGCAGCCGCCCTGGTCCGATTTCCCGTTCATCCTCCTGCGGCTGCGGGGCGCCGAGCCCAACGCGCAGCTGACCGACATGCTCGGCAACGTCAGCGTGCTGGAACGCCCGTTCCACCCGGCGACGCTGGTCATGGCGGCCCGCTCCGCCCATCGCGCCAAGCGCCGGCAGCTCGAGGCGCGCGCCCATCTCGAGGAGCGCGAGCGCACGACCGAGCGGCAGGCGCTCCTGATCCGCGAGCTGCATCACCGGGTGAAGAACACGCTGGCCACCGTGCAGGCGCTGCTCGGGGCCTCGGCCCGGTCAGCGACCAGCGTCGACGCGTTCTACGCGTCGTTCTCGGCGCGGGTGATCTCGCTGGCCAAGACCCACAATCTCCTGACCGAGGATTACTGGCAGCAGGCGCCCCTGCGCGAGATGCTGATGAACGAGCTCGGGCCCTACAACGACGTCGAGGGCGCCCGCATCCAGCTGGACGGCCCCGCGATCGACCTGATGGGCGACCTCGCGGTCCCGACCGGCATGGCCATCCACGAGCTGACGACCAACGCGGCCAAGCACGGCGCCCTGTCGGTCCCGGAGGGCCGGATCGCGATCCGGTGGGATATCGAGCAGACGCCGGCCGCCCGCATGCTGCACCTCGACTGGACCGAGCGGGGTGGTCCGGCCACGGCGGTGCCGACGCGGAAGGGCTTCGGCTCGACGCTGCTGCAGCGTGTCCTGAAGGTCCAGTGCCAGGCGGACATCGCCTTCGATTTCCAGCCGGCCGGGCTGCACTTCACCATGCGGGCGCCGCTGCCCGAGACGCGCGTCGTCCCGGCGTACTGAGGCGGTCAGGGTTCCGCACCCGACGCCGCGCCGGTCGCGGGGTGTGCGCTTTCACACAGAAGTGTCTTGCGTTCCGCGGCCCTGATCGAACTTATCGCAGGTGCGAGATTTAGGATGTCGCAGCACAGCGATACGTCTTGCGATGAATAGATTTGCTCCTCTCGTGGCGGCCGCACTGGCCTGGGCCGTGTTCGGCACCTGGGCCGAAGCCCGTCGCTCGTCCTTGCAGAAGGACGTTCCGGCGCTCCGCCCGGGGATCGAGGCCGATCTGGCCGCGAGACACTGTCCGGCCGTCCGGATCGACACGGAGCGCTTCCGTCAGTTCTCGCGCGAGAACCATCTGAACCACGCGGACTTCTTCACGAAGAAGCGCTCGGTCGCCCTGCAGCACGACCTCGACGCGGAGCTGGCGCAGCTCCGGGAGCGTCCGGAAGAGGCCTGCGCGCAGATGTGGACCAAGTACGGCGACGACGGCACCGTGCAGCACCTCCTCGTCCGTAAGTAGGCACCGCCTTCCGATCCGGAGCGGCCCGGGCGCGTCGTCGAGGACGGCGGCAATGACGGCGGCGATGACGACGCTGACGACCGCGAAGGTGTCACCGCGGGCAGCGTTCCGGTCGCGCCGGATTCCCCCGCCGCCCCGGATCCCGGGCTTGGCGATTCGGTTCCAGGTCCGCCCGCGTACCGAGAACACGCTTCTCCCGCCGGGCGCTCCGAGAGAATAAAACCCCGCCAATCGTGCGGATGAACCGCCGGCACGCAAGATCTCGCGCCCGTTCTGCGCGGCGGTCGAGATGAAATTCCATATTGGTCGCCCGATTTCGGGGAGAACGTTTTTCTTTCACGGATCAATTGGGAACGCCGTTTCATTGACGGCGGAAGTCGCAGCCATCAATTCTAGCGGCCTGTTCGGATGTCCGGCCACGCAACCTCCGCTCTTCGGAGACGGGGCGGTCCGTCATCCTGTCTCACAGCAAGGCATCCGGAATGACACGACCGAGACTCGTCGGGCTGAGCGCCAACGTGCAGCGGCCCTCGAAGACCCGCACGCTGGTGGATGCCGTGCTCCGCGAGGCCAGCGCCCAGGCCTCTCTCGACGCGGAGATCCTCGACTTCGTCGATGCCGGGACCGGCCTCGGCGCCGCCTGGACCCGCGACCAGCTCGCGCCGGCCGCGCGCGGCGTGCTCGCGGCCATCGAGGAGGCGGACGGGCTGGTCGTCGGCTCGCCGGTCTACAAGGGCGCCTATACCGGCCTGTTCAAGCACCTGTTCGACCTGGTCGATCCGGGGGCGCTCGCCGGGAAGCCCGTGGCGATCGTGGCCACGGGCGGCGGCGCGCGCCACGCCCTCGTGGTCGAGCACGCGTTCCGGCCGCTCTTCGGCTTCTTCGGGGCGCTCCAGATCCCGACCGCGGTCTACGCCTCCGATCCCGATTTCAGCGACGGCGCGCTGACCGAGGCCGGAGTGCGCGCCCGCGCCCGCGAGGCCGGCGGGCAGCTCGCCGCGCTGCTCGTGCACCGGGCGGCCGCGGCGCCGCTCACCCTCGCCGCCGCCGAGTGAGCCGGCCGATGCTCGACCGTCGCGCCCTGCTGGCCGCCCTCGCGGCCCTGCCCCTCGCGCCGGCCCTCGTCCCGGGCGCCCGGGCGGCCGAGCCCGGCGTGCTGCGGATCGGCTACCAGAAGAACGGCATCCTGGTCGTCGCCAAGCAGCAGAAGATCATCGAGAAGCGCTTGGAGCCCCTCGGATACGCGGTGCGCTGGGTCGAGTTCTCCTTCGGGCCGCCGCTGCTGGAGGCCCTGTCGCTGGACGGGATCGATCTCGGCCAGACCGGCGACGCCCCGCCGATCTTCGCCCAGGCCGCGCGCTCCAACCTCGTCTACGCGGCCGCCCAGGAGGCCGGCGGTTCCGGCGCCGGGATCCTGCTGCCGAAGGGCTCAGAGATCCGCAGCCTCGCCGAGCTCAAGGGCAAGCGCGTCGCCTTCGCCAAGGCGTCGAGCTCCCACAACCTGACCATCGCGGCGCTGGAGAAGGCAGGCCTGAGCTACGCCGACATCGAGCCGGTGACGCTGGCGCCCGCGGATGCCGCGGCCGCCTTCGCCCGGGGCAGCATCGACGCCTGGACGATCTGGGACCCGTACTTCGCCATCGCCGAGCAGGGGGAGGGCGTGCGCGTGCTGGTGCGCGCCACCGACGTCACCCCGCAGAACAACTTCTTCCTGGCAAGCCGGCCCTTCGCGGAGAGCCGGGCCCCGGTCCTCACCGCGGCGATCGACGCCCTGGGCGAGGTGGCGGCCTGGTGCACGCAGAATCGCGGCGCGGTGGCGGAACTCCTGTCGCAGGGCACCGGCGTGCCGCTGGCCGCGACGCGGCGGGCGGTGGACCGGACCGACTACGTGATCGGACCGATGACCGACCGCGTCGCCGCCGAGCAGCAGCGGGTCGCCGACCGCTTCCACGCCCTGAAGCTGATCCCCAAGCCGATCCGCATCGCCGACGCGGTCTGGACGCCCCCCGCCCGCAACGGCTGAGACGACCGCAGAGAGCCATGACCGACCGATCGCCCCGCGCGCTGTCCCTGTCATCCGCCGGCGCCCCGAACCGCCGCCTCCTCCTGTCCGCCGGCCTCGGCCTCGCGGCGGCCGCGCTGCTGCGGCCGGCCCGCGCGGCCGGCACCATCCGCATCGGCTACCAGAAATACGGGTCCCTCGTGCTGCTGAAGGCCCGCGGCACCCTGGAGAAGGCCCTCCAGCCCCTCGGCACCGCGGTGGCGTGGTCCGAGTTCCCGTCCGGCCCGCCGCTCCTGGAGGCGCTGAATGCCGGGGCGATCGATCTCGGCTCGGCCGGCGAGGCGCCGCCGATCTTCGCCCAGGCCGCGAGCCCGGAGCTGCGCTACGTGGCCGCCGAGCCGCCGGCGCCGCGGGGCGAGGCGATCCTCGTGCCCAAGGACAGCCCGATCCGCAGCGTCGCCGACCTGCGCGGCAAGACCGTCGCCCTCAACAAGGGATCGAACGTCCACTACCTGCTGGTGCGCGCCCTGGAGCAGGCGGGCGTCCCCTACGACGCGGTGACGCTCGCGTACCTCGCGCCGGCCGACGCCAACGCCGCCTTCGTGCGCAGCTCCGTCGATGCCTGGGTGATCTGGGACCCGTTCCAGGCCGCCGCCGAGCGCGCCACGGGCGCCCGGGTGCTGGTCGACGGGCGCGGGGTCGACGGGCACGCGCTCGCCCCCAACCGCCAGTTCTACCTGTCCCGGCGCGGCTTCACCGACACCAGCCCCGCGATCGTCTCGGCCGTGCTGCAGGCGATCGGGGAGATCGACGCCTGGGCCGAGGGCCATGCCGACGCCGTGGCGGCGGAACTGGCGCCCTCGGTGGGCATCCCCGCGCCGGTCCTCGCCGTGGCGCTCGGCCGCCTGTCCTACGGCGTCGCGCCCCTCGACGCGGCCGCGATCGCCGACCAGCAGAAGGTCGCCGACAGCTTCCACCGTCTCGGGCTCCTGCCGAAGCCCGTCCGGGTCGCCGACGCGGTCTGGACGCCCCCCCGGCCCGCGGACGCCCTCAAGTCCGAGAAGCGGACGGAGAACCGCTGATGCGCCCCTCGAAGCTCGTTCGCCTGCGCGACTCCGCGGTGCCCTGGCTGCTGCCGGCCGCCATCCTGCTGGGCTGGCAGGCCGCGGTCTCGGCTGGCCTCGTCTCCAACCGCTTCATGCCGGCGCCCCTCGACGTGGTCCGGGCCGGCTGGGAGGCCGGGCGGACCGGGGAGCTCTGGACCAATCTCGGCGTCAGCACCCTGCGGGCGCTGGTGGGCTTCGTGATCGGCGGCGGCATCGGCTTCGGGCTCGGCCTCGCCAACGGCCTGTCGCGCCTGTCGGAGCGGCTCACCGACACCTCGGTGCAGATGGTGCGCAACGTGCCCCACCTGTCGCTGATCCCGCTGGTGATCCTGTGGTTCGGCATCGGCGAGGAGGCCAAGCTGTTCCTCGTGGCGCTCGGCGTGTTCTTCCCGATCTACGCGAACACCCTGCACGGCATCCGCTCGGTGGATCCGGGCCTCGTGGAGATGGGCCGGGTCTACGGCATGTCCCGCACCGAGCTGTTCACCCGCGTGGTGCTGCCCGGCGCCCTGCCGTCGATCTTCGTGGGCCTGCGCTACGCGCTGGGCATCATGTGGCTGACGCTGATCGTCGCCGAGACGATCTCGGCCTCGTCGGGGCTCGGCTACATGGCCATGCAGGCCCGGGAGTTCATGCTGGTCGACGTCGTCGTGCTGGCGATCCTGATCTACGCCGCCCTCGGCAAGTTCGCCGACGCCCTGACCCGCCAGCTCGAGCGCGCCTGCCTCGCCTGGAACCCCGCCTACAGGAGCGCCTGATGCTGCTCGACGCCGTCCGCCGCGAGGCGCTTCCCGACCCGGGCACGGACCCGCGCCCGGCGCCCGGCCCCGCCCCGGGGCACAGGCAAGCGGATCTGCCCGCGGATCTGCCCGCGGATTCGCCCCCCTCGCCGCCGGCCCGCGGGATCGCCGTCACCGTCCGCGACCTGGACAAGAGCTTCGACGGCACCGCCGTCATCGAGGGCCTGAACCTGTTCCTGCCGGCCGGCGGGTTCACCGCGGTGGTCGGCCGCTCCGGCTGCGGCAAGAGCACCCTGCTGCGCCTCATCCTCGGGCTCGACACGCCCACGGGCGGGCGGATCGACCTGGAGGGGCCGGAACGCTCCCCGCGCCGGTCCGAGCCGCCGAAGCGGATCATGTTCCAGGAGCCGCGGCTGCTGCCCTGGGCGCGGGTCGTCGACAACGTGGCGGTCGGCCTGTCGGGCCGCGGCTCCCGGGCCGAGCGCCGGGAGCGGGCGCTCGCGGCGCTCGCGGCGCTCGCCGAGGTCGGCCTCGCCGACAAGGCCGGGCAGTGGCCCGCCACCCTGTCGGGCGGCCAGCGCCAGCGCGTGGCCCTGGCCCGAGCGCTGGTGAGCCGGCCGGGCCTGCTCGCCCTCGACGAGCCGCTGGGCGCCCTCGACGCCCTGACCCGGATCGGCATGCAGGACCTGATCGAGCGGATCTGGCGGGCGCAGGGGTTCACCGCGCTCCTCGTCACGCACGACGTCGCCGAGGCCGTGGCGCTGGCCGACCGCATCCTCGTGGTCGAGGCCGGCCGGATCGCCCTCGACCTGCGGGTCGACGTGCCGCGGCCGCGCCGGCGCGGGGATCCGGACCTCGCCCGCCTCGAGGGCCGCATCCTCGATCACCTGCTCGGATCGCAGCCGACCGCCTGAACGCGGGCCGCCGTTTCCCGGAAGCGGCGGCCCGCCCTAGCTCTCGACGATCACCGGACCCGCGCAGTCGGGTCCGGCTTTTCCGCATCCGGCCACCGGGCCGCACAGGAGATTCCGATGACAGCAGCCAATGACGGGCGCGCCGACGTCCTCTGGTTCCTGCCGACCCACGGCGACGGCCGCTATCTCGGCGCGCGGGAGGGGGCTCGGGACGTCTCGCTCAGCTATCTCTGGCAGATCGCGCAGGGGGCGGACGAGCTCGGCTATTACGGCGTGCTGCTGCCCACCGGACGCTCCTGCGAGGATTCCTGGATCGTCGCCTCGGCGCTGGCGCCGCTGACCAAGCAGCTGCGCTTCCTCGTGGCGGTGCGGCCGGGCCTGATGGAGCCCTCCGCGGCGGCCCGCATGACCGCGACCCTCGACCGGATCTCGGACGGGCGCCTCCTGATCAACGTCGTCACCGGCGGCGACCCGGTGGAACTCGCCGGCGACGGCGTGTTCCTCTCCCACGACGAACGCTACGCCGTCACCGACGAGTTCCTGACGATCTGGCGCGGCCTGCTCGCGGGCGAGACCGTGACCTTCCGGGGCGATCACCTGCGCACCGAGAACGGCCGGCTGATCTTCCCGCCGGTGCAGAAGCCCTATCCGCCGCTCTATTTCGGCGGCTCGTCGGCGGCCGGCATGGCGGTCGCGGCCGAGCATTGCGACGTCTACCTGACCTGGGGCGAGCCCCCGGCCCAGGTCGCCGAGAAGATCGCCGCCGCCCGGGAGGCCGCCGAGGCGAAGGGCAAGACCTTCTCCTACGGCATCCGCCTGCACGTCATCGCCCGCGAGACCGAGGCCGCGGCCTGGGAGGCCGCCGAGCAGCTGATCTCGAAGCTCGACGACGCCACCATCGCCAAGGCGCAGGAGACCCTGAAGCGGCAGGATTCCGTCGGCCAGAGCCGCATGATGGCGCTCCACGGCGGCAGCCGCGACAAGCTCGTGGTGGCGCCGAACCTCTGGGCCGGCGTCGGCCTCGTCCGCGGCGGCGCCGGGACGGCCCTGGTCGGCTCGGCCGACCAGGTCGCCGACCGGATGAAGGAGTACATCGATCTCGGGATCGACCGCTTCATCCTCTCGGGCTACCCGCACCTGGAGGAGGCCTACCGGTTCGCCGAGCTGGTCTTCCCGAAGCTGCCGCTGCGCGCCACGACCGGGCGGCCGGCCGGCAATGCCCGCAACGACGGCCCGTTCGGCGAGATCATCGCCAACGACCTCGTGCCGACCCGCCGCGTCAGCGCCCATTGACCGGCGGCCCCGCCGGCACGGGGCATGGCTGATCTGCGTTCGGGCGGCCCGGGCGTCATGGTCATGCCATCCTTGGCGCCCATCCGCACCGCCCATCGCCGCGCGACCCGCTCGCGCGGCCTGGACGAGCGTAGGATTTCGATGACTTCGACCAAGACGGCCCTCCTGGCCATCGGTCTGTGCCTCGGCCCCGCCGCGGCCTTCGCGGAGCAATCCCCGGCCCGGGAAGCCCTCAAGCAGTACTGCACCGGCGACTACATGGATTTCTGCAGCGCCTACGCGCCGGGCGGCCCGGAGGTCGAGGCCTGCTTCAAGGCCAACCTCAAGAAGCTCTCCCCGAACTGCTCGGCGGCGATCACCGCCTACAAGAAGGAGCAGCGGGCGACCAAGCGCGTCAGCGAGGCGCGCTGAGGGCCGAAGGCCCGTCGCGGCGGCCGCGACCCGGGAGCCCCCGACGGCGCGGCGGATCGGCCGATCCGCCGCGCGATCCACCGCGGCGATCCCACAATGCTGCCGCGCGGAAGCGGCCTGCACGATAATTTAAGCCGGCGCCTGCCATCGGTTGAGAACTGGCGTGGCCAAGGTCAGGTCCTGCGATTCGGCGACGATCCGTGCGCGTGATCGCACGGGATCTGCCCCGGGATCTGCGATCTCCGCGCCCATCGGGATTTCGAGACGCGGGTACCGTGCCGATGACGACAACCGACCTGACGTCCGCCGGGACCGCATCCCCGGCCGGCGGCCGCGCGGCGATCCTGCGCGGGGCCCGCATCGGGGCGGCGGCGGCCGTCACCGTGATGGTGCTGCTCCTCGACCTCATCAGCTACTCCCAGCTCATCTTCTCGGGGCCGCTGGTGGAGAGCCGCGCGGCCGGCCTGTCGGCGCTGCTCGCGGCCTACGTGCTGGGCAGCCTCGTCTTCATCGCGCTCCGCCGCACCGCGCGGATCTCGCTGTCCTTCATCGGCGCGGCCGCGATCGTGCAGGCGGCGATCGCCGCGGCGGTCGCCGGGCAGCTCGAGGCCGCGGGCGTCACCGATCCGGAGACGGTCGGACAGCTCGTGCTCGTCGCCTGCGGCGTCTCGACCTTCGCCACCGGCGTGATCTTCGCGCTGCTCGGCACCCTGCGGGCCTCCCTGCTGGTGCAGCTCCTGCCCTACCCGGTGCTCGCCGGCTTCCTCGGCGGCGTCGGCCTGCTGTTCCTGCGCAGCGGCGTGCAGATCGGCGGCCATGTCGACGACCCGCTCGCGGCCCTGCTCCACGCCGTCGATCCGGCGAACCTCGATCCGGGCCGGATCGATGCCGGGGCGCTCGCGCGCATCGCCCTGACCCTCGTGATCGGGTTCTGCGCCTTCTACCTCCCCCGGATCGTCCGGCACTGGGGGACCTACCCGACGGTGATCCTGTCGAGCCTCGCGGTGGTCCATCTCGGGCTGGCCTGGACGGGCACCAGCGTCGCGGCCGGGCAGGCATCGGGATGGCTGATCGAGCCGCTGCCGACGGGCACGCTGCTGCGGCCGCCCGCCATCGGCAGCCTGACGGCCTTCGATCCGCACCTGCTCCTGCCGATCTGGCCCAAGATCGCCACCCTGGTCGTCGTGGCGGTGATCATCCAGATCCTCTACGTGGTGAGCGTCGAGCTGGAGATCCGGCGCGACCTCGACATCGACCGGATGTTCGTCGCCTCGGGCGCCACCAACTTGGTCGGCAGCGTGTTCGGCAGCTCCGCGATGGGCTTCGGCCGGACCTCGACGCTGCTGCTGCACAACATCGGCGGCGGCCACTGGCTCGGCTGGTGGCTGACCCTCGCGGTCATGGCGGCGCTCCTCATCGTCGGCGCGAGCCCCCTGGCGCTGCTGCCCCGCCCGCTGGCCGGCGGCGCCCTGATCGCCATCGGCATCGGGCTCCTGTTCAACCTCGGCGTCGCCAGCCGGACCCTGCCGGGCTGGGAGATCGCCATCGCGCTGGTCGTGTGCACCGCCACCGCGTATTTCGGGGCCACCACGGGCTTCCTCGTCGGCGTCCTGCTGGCGATCCTGATCTTCGGGGTCCAGTACGGGCAGATCGGCGCGATCCGCCGGTCGCTCTCCGGGGCGGACCGGCGCAGCAGCGTGATCCGCGGCCCCGACGCCGCCGCGCGGCTCGAGGCGGCCGGCGACCGGACCCGGATCTACACCCTGCAGGGCTACCTGTTCTTCCTCAACGCGCAGGCGATCTTCCGCCGGGCCGCCGCGGAGGCCGGGGATCTGCGCGTGCTGATCCTGGATTTCCGCGAGACCGTGGGACTCGACAGCTCGGCGCTGATCGCGTTCCGCAAGGTCGGCCAGCTCGCCGAGCAGCGGCGCTTCGAGGTGCTGCTGGTCCACGTGGATCCGATCGCGCGCCTGCTGATCACCCGCAGCGGCCTCACCGCCGACCCGCGTGTCCGGATCCTCGACACGCTGGACGAGGCCCTGCGCGCCGCCGAGGCGACGCTCCTGGCGGAGGCCGGCGGCGCCGGCCCGGGGGAGGTCGCCGTCTTCGCCCGGCACATGGCCGACCGGCTCGGCAGCACGTTCGGCCCGGACGACTTCGCGCCCTACCTGACGGTCCGCGAGCTCGCGGCGGGCGCGGCGCTGATGCGCCAGGGGGAGGCGGCCGATGCCCTCTACTTCCTGGAGCAGGGCCTCGTCTCCATCGAGATGGAGGTCCCCGGCCGCGGCAATCTGCGCCTGCGCACCACCACGGCCGGCACGGTGATCGGCGAGATCGCGCTGGTCCAGGGCGGGCGGCGCACCGCCACCGCCGTCGCCGAGAGCCCCTGCCGGGTGGTCGTCATCGACCGCGCCGCCCTCGCGCGGATGGAGCGGGAGCGCCCGGATCTCGCGCTCGCCTTCCAGCGCTTCCTGATTCTGGAACTGGCCGGCAAGGTCTCCGACACGAATCGGCTGCTCGAGGCCGAGATGCAGTGAGGCGCCCGGCGGCGCCGGCTCTCCCGGTCAGAGGTCAGGCCGTCGCCAGCACCACGGCGAGCCCGAGATGGGTGACTTGGTGCAGGAACTGGTCGATGCCGATCAGCCACCAGAACCGGGCGTCCGTGGGCGGCAGGCTCGTCCGCCGACCGACCAGCACCTTGCCGCGATCGATCCCCGTGTGGATCGCGAAATCGACGAGCGCCAGCCACCACAGGGCCGGCTTCACCGCCAGCGCGATCAGCAGCGTGCCGAGGCCGTGCAGGCCGGTATGGGCGCAGAGGGGGGCGAGCCAGGCGGACGACCGCTGCTTGCCCTGCGCCATCCAGTTGGTCTGAAAGAAGAAGTCCGCCGCGAGGTGCTTCACGGCGAACGCCAGGACCAGCAGCGCGAAGGCACCCACCGGGACGAGCGTATCGACGGACGGCATCGCGGCCCTGGCTCTCCTGCCGCGATCCTGCGGGGACGGGTTCGGCGGCGCGCACCGCGCCCCGAATCGAGGAAGCGCCAGCATACACGCGCCGACGGACCCTGGCGCGAGCGGAAATCCGGCGCGGCCGCCGGCCCGATCCCAGGCGTGGCACCGCAGGATTCGGGATCCGGAATGACTTCCCGCCCTGCTGCCGGGCGCGCCACCAGATGTTTCCTCTATTCCCTCAGGCATCCGGCAATCTGTCGAGTTTTAATAATTCCAATCCACGAAGATAGACGTTGTTACACAGAAGAGCCGCGTGTTACGCGTCCCGCCCGCACGCGCCGTGCCGATGGGACATTGTGAGCGGGACAGTGGCGACCTGGAACAGCGACGCCGGTCCCTCCGGCCACGGGATCGCCGCGGTCCCGCCGGGCCGGCCCGGCCGCCCTCCGCCCGGCGGATCATGGAACCTCGCGGCGTTCGAGCGCCATCGCGCCGCCTATCTGGCGCGGGCGCGCCGCATCCTCGGCTGCCCGGCCCAGGCGGAGGACGTGGTCCAGGACGTGCTGCTCCGGCTGATCGCCGATCCGCCCCTGGCCGAGACCGCGATCCAGGCCGCCTATGTCGGGCGGATGGTGCGCAACCTCGCCCTGGACCGGGCGCGGCGGCAGGGCCTCGAGCGGCGCCTGTTCACCGGCCTCGACGCCGCGCCGGACCCGGCCGATCCCGGCACCGGCACCCCCGAGGCGGCCGCGGCGTCGCGGGAATCCCTGCGGCAGGTGGAGGCCGCGGTGGCCGAGTTGCCGGAGCCGGTGCGCACGGCCTTCCAGCTCCACCGGGTCGAGGGCGTGCCGCAGATCGAGATCGCGGCCCGGCTCGGGGTCTCGCGCGCGCTGGTGTGCGGCCTCGTGCGCCGCGGCCACCTGCACTGCCTCGCGGCCCTCGACCGGCGCTGCGCCGCCTGCCCGGCGCGCGCCGAGGCCCCAGGCCGGCAGCGGCGCCGGACCGCGCCCGTCGGCCAGGACCTCGGCCGCGGCCCGGCGCAGGCGATCATCAGCCCGCCGGCGACGGACCCGTGGGCGGGGGCGGGGGCGGGGGTATCACCGGACGCGCCCCCCTGTTCGCGGAGGGCGGTCTAGGCGGGCACCGCGGGAGGCCGCGGCGCGGCGTCGGCGGCGACCGCCCCCGGCACCCAGAGCCGGTCGCGCACGAAGTGCTCGCGCGACAGCGCGACCAGGGCCGCGCGCTTGTGGGGGAAATCGACGGTCGCGATCGTCGCGAAGCCGGAGCCGTGGAGGTTCCGGATCTGCTGGGCGTGATCGGCCCGCGGCTCGCCGACGACGCGCTGCGTGCGCGGCTCGTCGAGGAACAGGTAGTGCATCAGCGACGGCAGCCAGGCCGAGAGCGCGGGCCGCCCGCGCACGGACGCGTCGCCGATCGCGACGTGCCAGCCGCGGTCGTAGTGGCCGGCCTCGTAGAGCGGCCCGAGGCGGCTCTCCCGCGCCCAGTACAGCTCGAAATAGCCGAACGGCCTGCCGTCGAGGCAGCCGAACAGCGGCAGGGTCGCGGGGTCGGCCTGGAGCCCTGCGATATAGGCGGCGTGCGCCTCCAGGGTACCGGTCTCCTGCCAGATCGCGGCGATCCGGGGGTCGTTCATCCAGGTCGAGAACAGGGCAACGTCGCCGGGCTCCGTCATCGTGCGGAAGCTCAGACGCCGATCGAGCCACGGGATCGCCCGCGCGTAGACCGTGCCGGCGGGCGTCCGGGGCCGCAGCGGGTGGCGGCGGCCGGCCGTGGCGGTGAACAGCTCGGGGAAGGGCGGCCGGGCCCGCGGGAGCCAGCGGGCGGCGCATTGCCAGAGGAGCCCCGGCAGGATCTCGACCCCGTCGCCGTCACCGAGGGGCCGGGCCGCGCCGAGGTCGAGCAGCCGTCCGGACGTCGCCGGATCGGCCGCGACGACGATGCGCAGGACCTGCATGTCCTGGGCGGTCAGCGCCTCGGCGCGCCCCAGGATCGCCTCCGCGGCCGCCGCCGGCGCGACCGGCTCGGCGAGGCGGATCACCGGCACTTCGCGGGTCCCCTCCAGGGTGAGGGGCACCGGCGCGGCGTCCCGCGCGGTTTCCCGCGCCCCGTCATCGCACGTCCTCGGGGGATGCGCCCCCGCGTCGCGCATCCGCTGGCTCGAAGCGTCCGTCATCCGTCCTCCGCGCGTCGCCGGCACCTCCGCGTCGCCGGCACCTTCCTGACGGATGGGCCCGTCCGGCGTTCAGAGGTTTCGTGCGGGCGCCGTCCGCCGGCACCGGGTGCGACAGCATGAACGGCGCCCCGCCTCAACCGTCACTCCGTCGAAGCCCGAGCGGCGCAGGAGCGAGCGGATGGACAGGCACGGCCAGGAGGCGGGCGCGGACACGGCTGCGGAGGCAGGTCCGGGCACGGCCGGGGACACAGCCGGGGACACAGCCAGGGACACCGCCGAGGCCCGGGCGCCGTCCCCCGCGCGAGCCTCCGCTCGGACGGCCGCCTGACATGCAGGCGCCCGAACCGACCTTCGAGACCCTGCGCGACGCCCATGTGGCCGCGCTCACCGGCTCCCTGATCGACGGCGTCGAGCACGGCCCCGGGGGCGCCGGCTACGTCTGGTCGCGCAGCATCCCGGACCCGACCGTGAACTTCGCCTTCGGCGTGCACCGCCCCGACCAGTTCGCCTGGGCGGGCGCGGCCGCCCTCGGGCGCGCGCGGGCGCCGGCCTTCCTGGCCCGGGACGACGGCGAGATCGCGCTGCTGCGCGCCCTGTTCGAGCCCGCGATCTTCTACCCGGCGCGCTGGATGGTGGCGCGGGAGCTTCCGGCGCCGGCCCCGGCCGGCAGCGCCGTCACCGTGCAGGCGACGCCCGCGCCGGGGCCGGATTTCGAGAGGGTCTTCGCCCACCTGTCCGACGCGCCGGGCGTGCGGACGCATCTGCGCCGCTACTACATCCCGGCGCTGCGCGCGGCCCGGGGCCGGCACGGCCTCGTGACCCTGCACCTCGTCCTGCGCGACGCCGCCGGCCCGGCGGCGTGCGCCAGCCTCTACCTGCGCGGCGAGACGGCGGGCCTGTACAATGTCAGCACGCGGGCCGACCGGCAGCGCCGCGGCCTCGGCACCGCCGTGACGGTCGCGGCCCTGCGCGAGGCGCGGGCGCGGGGAGCCGCGCAGGTCTTCCTGCAATGCCCGGCCGACGGCAGGACCGAGGCCCTCTACGCGCGGGCAGGCTTCCGGACGGCCTGCGCGCCGACCCTGCTGTGCACGACCCCGCCCTGAACGGGACCTCTCAGAACGGCTCCGCGCCGTACCCGTCGGGCGTGAGGCCGAGGACGAACCCGATCTCCGCCTCCGCGTCGCGCAGGACGAGCGCGCTGGCCGGGCCGGTCACGACCTTGCCCCGTCCCTCGATCCGGGCGCCGTAGCGACCGCGGGGTTCGAGGGCTGCCAGCGCCGCGAGGGCACGGCGCACCGCCCGCGGGTGGCGGACGCCGTTCTCGTCGCGCCAAGCCGCCTCCTCGCCGGGCCAGACCCGCCAGGGGAGGTGCTGCACGCCGGCGCGCGCGGGCGGCCGCAGGGCCGCGGCGAGGCGCGCGCGGAGCCTCACGGCCGGCCGATCCAGGCGGCGCGCAGGATCCGCAGGGGCGCGGCTGGCACGGGCCTCCGGACGGGCGCGAGCGGGAGCGCATCGAGCACCACCGCGCTGGCGAGCGCCGCGGCCAGGGGCGCGTAGTCGGCCAGATGCACGCCGTCCCGGTGGAGGCCCGGACCGGCGAGGCCGACGGTGCCGGATCGCCACGGCGCGAACGGGTCGAAGAAGGTGCGGCCCCCCGCGGCGCAGAGTGCCGCGAGGCGATCCGAGAATACCGCGACGGCGGCGGGATCGCGCCCGGTCGCCCCGGCACCGATCGGCGGGATCGCCGCGACGAAGACCTGCGCGGCCCAGGCCTCCAAGCGGCGCAGGATGTCCCGGACATCGGCCTCGAACCGGTCGACCACCCGGGCCCGCTCGGGATGGCGCCAGCGCTGGATGTCGTTGGTGCCGATGATCAGCACCGCGGCCGCGCAGCGGACCGGGACGCACAGCGCCGCGAGCTGGCGGCCGCAATCGGCCGCGGTGCTGCCGCCGACCGCGACGTTGATGCAGGGCCGGCCGCCGAGATCCGGCGCGCCGACGAGCTCCGCGTGGGAATTGCCGGCGAGCAGCACGCTGCCGGGCGCGGCCGCCCGGAGGGCCGCGCGGATGCCGGGACGCCGCTCGGCGAAGCGGTGCCCGACGATCCGCCCGTGCCGCCAGTGCCGGGCCGCATTCTCGATCCAGTGGGCGCCCATGGCTGTCCTGATCAGGCGTGAGGGAGCGGCCGCTCCCGGACGGCCGGGACCGGAGGATGACGGGCGCGGGCCGGTCCGCAGCCCGGATACAGGGGACGACAGGTCACGCGCGGCCGAACGACTTGCCGCCGCGCGACGGATCACCGGATAAAATTCGCAGATACACGCGTTGATATGATCCCGTACATCGGATCGTCTTCATCCCGTATATGTGGGAAAAAATCACACGTCAATCGCGGCGCGGGCGCGATCGGGCGCATGTGCCGGGCCGGACACCTTCCGGCGGCCGCGGCGCCGCGCTACCTCGGGACTCGCGGGGCGCCGTCGGCCGCCCGGGAGCGGCGGGGAGCCAGGATGGCGAGCGCGATGATCAGGGACCGGGTCTTCATCGTCACGGGCGCGGGCTCGGGCCTCGGGGAGGCGACGGCGCGGGGCCTCGCGGCGGCGGGGGCGCGGGTGGTCGTGGCCGACATCGCCCGGGAGGCCGGCGCCCGGGTGGCGGCGGACCTCGGGGCGCAGGCCCGGTTCGCCGAGACGGACGTCACCCGCGAGGCGGACGGCGCGGCGGCGGTCCGGACGGCGCTCGACGCGTTCGGGCACCTCCACGGGCTGGTGAACTGCGCCGGCATCGCGCCGGGGGAGAAGGTGGTCGGCCGCGACGGGCCGCACCGGCTCGAGACCTTCGCGCGGGCGGTCTCGGTCAACCTCGTGGGCACGTTCAACATGATCCGGCTGGCCGCCGACGCCATCGCCCGCGAGGCGCCGGACGCGGCCGGCGCCCGGGGCGTGATCGTGAACACCGCCTCGATCGCGGCCTTCGACGGCCAGATCGGGCAGGCCGCCTACGCGGCCTCGAAGGGCGGGGTGGTATCCATGACCCTGCCGATCGCCCGGGAGCTCGCCCGGCACGGCATCCGGGTGGTGACCATCGCGCCGGGCATCTTCGAGACCCCGATGATGGCGGGCCTGCCCCAGGACGTGCAGGACACGCTCGGCCAGAGCGTGCCGTTCCCGCCGCGCCTCGGCCGCCCGTCGGAATACGCGGACCTCGTCCGGCACATCTGCGAGAACCCGATGCTGAACGGCGAGACGATCCGGCTCGACGGGGCGCTGCGGATGCCGCCGCGCTGACGGCTCAGCCGATCGACACGCTGGTCAGCACCTCGGCGGCGCGGCGGACCTCGGCGGCGATCATCTCCTCGCTCGGGCCGTCGATCGGCAGGTCCGACAGGATCGCCGCCACGTCGCGCTTCACGTCCTCGCGGATCTCCGGGTTCTCCTCGGAGAGCCGACCGATCAGGACGCCGAGCACGATCTCCAGGGCGGACAGCTTGGCGTGCAGGCGGGTGAACTCGTCCAGGGGCTCGGGCTCGTGCGCGGTCATGGCCTGCTCCATCGGGGGGACGTCCGCCGTCCCCGAGGGCGCGCCGGATCGCCCGCGTGTCATACAGGGGCGCCGGCCGTCCGTCTCGCCGGGCCGTCGGCCCCGCGCGGCCCCGGGCGCCGACCCGGCCCCGCCCGGGCGACGGGACCCGAATTTTTTCCCGATCGCGGGCAACCGGATTTCCGGACCCGACGTTTCACGCATCCGTGAACGAACCCGCGAAGGGACACACCGCCATGATCACCCGTCTCACCGCCGCAGCCGGCCTCCTCGCCCTCTCCACCGGCCTCGCCCTGGCCCAGACGCCCACCGCGACGCCCGCCGAGCCGGCCACGAAGGCCGACAGCAACATGAAGGAGTGGCAGGTCGCCAAGGTCGCCAAGGTCGGCCTCGCCCAGGCGCTGGCCACCGCCGAGTCGCAGGGCGACGAGAAGGGCGGCCGCGCCATCGACGCCGATTTCGAGAAGGCCGGCAGCAAGGATCCGGCCCACTACGCGATCAAGGTCGTCTACCCGAGCGGCAAGCTCGTCGAGTACGGCATCAACGCCGATACCGGCGCCCTCTACAAGACCGAGAACCAGCCGTTCGAGCGCTACTTCACCCGGCTGAAGGCCTCCGACTTCCAGAACGCCAAGACCTCGCTGAAGGACGCGCTGGCCATCGCCGAGCAGAAGGCCGGCGGCGGCAAGGCCTACGAGGCCGAGGTCGAGAAGGACGGCTCCTCGGTCCAGTACGAGATCAAGGTCGCCGGCGCCGACAAGGAGCAGGAGGTCAAGGTCGGACCGGACGGCAAGGTCCTGAACTGAGATCTAGGGCTGCGGCGGAAGGCTGCCGCAGCCCGCTCCGTCCTTGCGAGCGGAGCGAAGCAATCCAGGCAGCGCCACGCTCATCCAGGGCGCGCTGCCCTGGGTCACTTCGCTCCGCTCGCGATGACGCCTGGGCCCGTTCGGTTGCTGCATCCTGTCGCTCCACCGTCCGGGGAGCCGTGAAGCCCTCACGGCGCTTCCCCCTTGCGATGCGGCCCGAGGGGCCGCGAACGGGGAGGGCGGCATGGACGCCGGCGCGCAGGACACCGACGGCCATCTCGGCCGCCCCCACACCCGGGTCGAGGGAGCCGACAAGGTCACCGGCCGGGCCCTCTACAGCTCCGACCTCACCGGCCCGGACCGCGACACGGCCCACGCGGCCCTGGTGACCAGCACCATCGCCCGGGGCCGCATCACCGGGTTCGACCTCGCGGCGGCCGAGCGGGTGCCGGGACTCCTCCGGATCTTCACCCACCGGGACTTCGCGGGCGCGGTGGCGCCGGTGAAGCACCTGATGGCCGGCGGGTACGCCAACAGCTCGCACCGTCCGCTCGATTCCGACGCCGTCGCCTATGCCGGCCAGATCGTGGCCCTCGTGGTCGCCGAGAGTCAGGCGGCCGCCGAAGCGGCGGCCGGTGCGGTGAAGGTCGCTTACGCGGAGGAGCCCGCCGCCGGCGGCTTCGACGCCACCGGCGCCGAGACGGTGCGCCTCGCCGACCTGAAGGCTCAGCACGAGGATATCGCCCGGGGCGACGCCGAGGCGGATTTCCGGGATGCGGCCCTCCGCGTCGAGGCGCGCTACGCGACGCCGGTCCAGCACCACAACCCGATCGAGCTGTTCACCACCCGGGCCGCCTGGGACGGCGAAAGGCTCACCGTCCACGAGCCGACCCGCTACGTCGGCGCCGTGCAGCACGGGCTCGCGGCGCAGCTCGGGCTCGATCCCGCGCAGGTGCGGGTGGTGGCGGGGCTGATCGGCGGCCATTTTGGCTCGAAATTCGCCCTGTCGCAGCACACCGCGCTGGTCGCGCTCGCGGCGCGGCACCTCGGCCGGCCCGTCTCGCTGGTGCCCAGCCGGCGACAGTGCTTCACCATCGCCAATTACCGGCCGGAATCGCGCCACCGCATCCGACTCGGCGCCGACCGGACGGGCCGGTTCACCGCCCTGGTCCACGAGGCCGAGACCGTGACGTCGCGCTTCGATCCCTTCGTCATGGAGGGCGCGGAGGTGACGGCGAGCCTCTACGCCTGCCCGAACATCCGCACCGAGGAGCGGGCCGTGCGGGTCGATCGCAACACGCCGGGGCCGATGCGGGCGCCCCCGGAGGTGCCGTTCCTGTTCGCCCTGGAGAGCGCCGTCGACGAGATGGCGGTCGCGCTCGGCATGGACCCGATCGCGCTGCGCCGCCTCAACGACACGGCGGTCGATCCGGTCTCCGGAAAACCGTTCTCGACCCGGCCGCTGATGGCCTGCTTCGACGCCGGCGCGAAGGCCTTCGGCTGGTCGCGCCGGGTGCCGCGCCCGGGCGCGATGCGCGACGGGCCCTGGCGGGTGGGTCTCGGCTGCGCGACTTCGGTGCGGCCCACCAAGATCGCGGCCGCGACCCTGCGGGTCCGGCTCGGCCCGGACGGCGCCGCGGAGGTCGCCTGCGCGCACCACGAGATCGGCAACGGCATCACCACGCTGCTGGCGATGGGCGCGGCGGACGGTCTCGGCGTGCCGGTGGAGCGGGTCACCGTCCGGCTCGGCGACACCGACCTGCCGGCGGCGGGGATCTCGGGCGGGTCGAGCACGACCACCAGCCTGATGAGCGCCCTGGCGCTCGGCTGCCGCCAGATCCGCGAGAGCCTGGCGCAGGCCGCGACCGGGCAGGGCGGGCGCCTCGCCGGCCGCGATCCGGGCAGCCTGCGCCTCGCGGGCGACCGGCTCGCGGCGCCGGACGGGGCCGGGATCGCACTCGGCGAGGTCGTCGGCCCGGAAGGCGTCGAGACGGTCGCGGAGTTCGTGCCCGAGGGCGACGACCGGGAGAAGGCGCTCGCGGGCCTGCGGCAGGGCCATATCGGGCTCGCCCTCGGTGGGGGCGGGAAGGCCGTCTCCTGGGGCTTCGGCGCGCAGTTCGCCGAGGTCCACGTCCACGCCGAGACCGGGGAAATCCGCGTCGCCCGGCTCACCGGCGCCTTCGCGGCGGGGCGCATCCTCAACCCGCTGACCGCGCGGAGCCAGCTCACGGGCGGGATGATCTGGGGCCTCGGCTCGGCGCTGCTCGAAGAGACCGTGGTGGACGGCGCCGCCTACCGCAACCCGGATCTCGCCGAGTACCTTGTCCCCACGGCGGCCGACGCGCCGGAGGTGGAGGCGCTGCTGGTGCCCGATCCCGACGATCAGGTCGATGCGCTGGGCCTGAAGGGCCTGGGCGAGCTCGGGATCATCGGGGTGAACGCGGCCATCGCCAACGCGATCCACCACGCCACCGGCCGCCGGATCCGCAGCCTGCCGATCCGGCTGGAGGACGTGGCGTGAGGGGCTGACTCTCCTCCCCCTTGCGGGGAGGAGTTTGGGGATCGCAGATCCCGCGTGGGGGTGGGGCCGGAAAGGGCTCGGCGGTTCCTTCTGAACCACCCCCACCCCCAACCCCTCCCCGCAAGGGGGAGGGGAATATCGGACGCGCTTGCCCGCCGCCTACTCCATCGTCGGCGCGAGCTTCTTCACGCTCGCCACGTCCTCGCCGAGCCACGCCGCGTTCTTGGCGGTGCCGTCGAAGGTGGCGCTCGTCTTGAACAGCTCGTACTTGCCCTCCAGCGCGTAGGGCTTCGAGCGCGACAGCAGCTCGGCCACTGCGGCCTTGTCCATGGGCTCGAAGGTCTTCACCGCCTCGAAGGCCTGGTCGAGGTCGCGCTGGTTCTGGATGCCGGTGATCACCACCGAGACCGGCAGGTTCAGCGAGAAGTGCAGGTACTCGAGCGGCTTGATCGGCGCGTCCGCCTTCAGGATCACGCCGTCGCCGAAGGTCTTCATGGCGAGCGGCGCGATGCCGTTCTGCACGAGGTAGGGCAGGACGAGGTGGCTGAACGAGCGGAAATGCGCGTCCATCACGTTGACCGGCATCTGCACGGCATCGAAGTGGAAGCCGCGCTCGGCGGCGACCTCCAGCATCTGCAGGTGGATGCGCGGATCCTTGTGGCCGGTGAAGCCGATGTAGCGCAGCTTGCCCTGCTTCTTGGCCTCCAGGAACCCCTCCATGGCGCCGCCCTCGGCGAAGACCCGGTCCGGGTCGTCGTAGCGCAGGATCTCGTGGTGCTGGACGAGGTCGATCCGGTCCGTGCGCAGGCGCAGGAGCGACTGGTCGATCTGCTTGAGCGCCTCCTCCTTGGTCCGCCCGTCCATCTTGGACATCAGGAAGACCTTGTCGCGGTAGCCGCCCTGGGCCAGGGCCGCGCCCATGCGCAGCTCGGAGCGCCCCTCGTTGTAGTCCCAGCAATTGTCCATGAAGGTGATGCCGCGGTCGATCCCGGCATGGATCAGCCGCGTCGCCTCGTCATCCGTCACGGCGCTCTTGCCGAGATGGAACCCGCCCATGCCGATCGCCGAGATCTTTTCGGAGCTCTTCCCGAACGACCGGTAGAGCATCTCGCCCCGGCGCTCGCCGGGATCGGTGACGAAGGGCAGGTCCGCGGGGTCCTGCGGGCGGTTGCCCGGGAGAACGGGGGCGTTCACGGCCGCACCCGCGCTGCCGGCGCCCGCGAGGCCCGCGCCGAGCACGGCGCCCTGGAGGAAGCTGCGGCGTTCCATCGGCTGTCTCCGTTCGAGGATGTCCTGGTGAGGGGAGGTAATGCGTCGGGCCGCGTCATCGTTCGGTCCCCGTGGCGAGGCGTCCCGCCGCGTGGAGCAGGCGCAGGGCGGCGCAGGCGGCGCCGTAGCCGTTGTCGATGTTGACCACCGTGATGCCCGGCGCGCAGCTCGCCAGCACGGCGTCGAGCGCGGCGCGCCCGCCCGCCGCGACGCCGTAGCCCACGGATGTCGGGACCGCGATCACCGCGCCGGCCACGAGGCCGCCGACGACGCTGGGCAAAGCCGCGTCCATGCCGGCGGCGACGATCACCACCGGGTGCGCGCGGATCTCCTCGATCCGCGACGTCAGCCGCCACAGGCCGGCGACGCCGACATCGGCGAAGAGCGAGGCCGCCCGCCCGGCATAGGCCAGCACTCGCAGGGCCTCGCGGGCGACGGGCACGTCCGAGGTGCCGGCCGCCACCACCGCGACCCGGGCCGGACCGGTGATCCGGGGGGCCTCGCCGAACACCGCCGTGCGCGAGACCGGGCAGTAATCGAGCCGCGCGGCGTCCCGGAGCCGGTCGCGCTTCTCCGGGTCGAGGCGGGTGAGGAGCAGCGAGGCGCCGCGCGCCCGGGCGGCCTCCAGGATCGCGTCGATCTGCTCCGGGCTCTTGCCGGCGCAGAAGATCGCCTCCTCCAGCCCGATCCGCTCGGGCCGGGCGAAATCGAGGGTGAACTCTTCGGAGATGCTCACGCCCGGGCCTCCCGCGGCTCGACCAGGAAGGCGCTGCCGACCCGGTAGGGGGCGAAGCGGACCGGGCCGGCGAGACGGGCCGGCGCCATGTCCCGGATGCCCGCCCCGAGCGTCTCGCGATCCTCGGCGTCGAGGGCGGCGAGGCTCGCCGGATCGAGTTCCACCACCACGCCCTCGGCGCGGACCCGACAGCGGACGGCCCGTCCGGCGCCGTCGGTCGCCAGCGCTCCGCCGACCAGCCGCTCGACCGCATGAATGAAGGTCAGGGTTTCCGGCTCGATGGCGATGCCGGTCTCGACCCGGCTCGACAGGCAGGGCGCGGCCGGCAATTCCGCCACGGCCCCGAGGCCGAGGTCGCGGGCGAGCGCCCGGACCGACGCCTTGTCGAACCCGGCCTCCACGTAGGGGTGGCGCACGCCGTGCTCCCGGGCGGCGTCGAGGCCGGGGCGGTACTCGCCGAGGTCGTCGCGGTTCGCGCCCGACAGGATCTGGCGGTCGGTGACGCGCCGGACCGCGCCGTAGAGATTGGTCTTGCAGAAGAAGCAGCGGTTCACTGGGTTCGCCCGATAGGCCGGGTCGGCGAACTCGCCGGCCTCGATCACCCGTAAGGACCAGCCCTCGCGGGCGCCCTCGGCGCGCACGCGCGCGGTCGCTTCCTCCGGCACCGCCGGCGAGACCGCGTGGACCATGAGAGCCGCCCCCGGCGCCAGCCGGTGGGCGAGGGTGGCGAGCGTCAGGCTGTCGACCCCGCCGCTCACCGCCACCGCGACGGGGCCGAGCCCGGCGAGGACGGATTCCAGATGCTGGCGCGTCACCGCTCCTCCTGCTCCTGTTCCAGGGCGAGGCGCTCGGCCTCGCGGCGTAGGGCGGCCCGGGCCGCGTGGTCCGGACGGTCGCGGGCGTCGTCGGCCTCGGCCTTGGCGGTGCGCCCGCCCGGCCGCGCCACGATCTTCACGCGAACCGACCGGCCGTCGTGCTCGACGGTGCGGGCGGCGCGCGCGAGCACCGCGCCCTCCACGGGGTGGTAACGCAGGCCGATGGTCGTGGTCTCCCGGAAGCAGGCCGCGACCGCCGCCTCCAGGCTCTCCGGACGGACCAGGACCTGGATCCGGGCCATCATCCGGCCCTTCTTGCCGATGACCGGCATCTGCACGACGTCCACGATGCCGGGCTCGGCGCGCAGCCGGTCGAGGCCCGTGGCGAGATCCTCGCCGGACTGGTCGTCGACCTCGAAGGCGATCACCGCGAGATCCCGCCGGCCCGGGCGGGACGCGGCGCCGTCCTCCAGCACGAGGGCGCGCAGGCAGTTGCTCAGGCCCGGCAGGACCTTCGTGCCGAAGCCGATGCCGGTGCGCCCGAGGATCCCCCGGGGGCGACCGCGCCCGGGATCGTCGCCGCAGAGGTGGCGCAGGATCGCCGCGCCGGTGGGGGTGACGCGCTCGCCGGGGATCCCGTCGTCGAGGGTCGCGAAGCCCGCCAGCAGCAGCGTCGTGGCGGGGGCCGGGACGGGGAGGGGACCGTGCTGGGTCCGCACCCGGCCGGAGCCCAGTGGCAGGGCCGAGACGCTCCAGCTGCGCGCCTCCAAGGCGGCGATCAGGTGGGCGGCGGCGACGATGTCGGCGATCGAGTCGGCGGCGCCGACCTCGTGGAACGCCACCGCGTCGACCGCGATGCCGTGGACGCGGGCTTCCGCCGCGGCCAGATGCCCGAAGATGCCGAGCGCGTGCGCCCGCACCGCCGGCGCGAGATCCGCCGCCTCCAGCGCGACGCGGATCTCCGACCAGGGACGGTGGCCGTGGTCGCGGGCATGATCGTGGCCGTGATCGTGGCCGTGATCGTGGCCGTGAGCATGCGGATGGTCGTGCTGCCCGGTATGCGCGTGCCGGTGCGGCGCGGGCCCGGGCTCCGCCCCGGGCGCCGACACGGTGAAGCGCGCGCCGCTGAGGATCCCATCGTTGTGCGCGCTGACCGCGCAGGCGATGCGCGCGTCGACCGCCCGGACGCTGGCGGACACGCCGGCCCGATGCTCGGGGAAGGCGTCCAGCAGGGCGGCGGCGAACATGTCGCCGGCGACGCCGCCAAGCGCGTCGAGGTGGATGTGCATCGTGTGTCGCGCGGGCGCCGGTGGCGGGTGACGGGTCCGCCTCAGATCGGCCGCGGCCGCCCCGCGGCAAGGCGCACGCGGCCTCCGGTGCCGCGGCGTATCGCCCGCGCCGCTCAGGAGAGCTGCAGGTAGGCCGGATCGAACAGCCCGCGCTCCCGCAGTCCGTCGAGGTCGCGGATCGTCAAGCGGCGGCTGCGCAGGGCGACGAGGCCGCCGGTGCGCAGCTCCTTCAGGGTGCGGTTGATGTGCACGCTCGTCTGGCCGAGGGCGTCGGCGAGGTCGGGCTGGGTCACCGGCATCGGCAGCGTCGTCCCGTCCGCGAGGCCGACGCGCGTCAACCGCAGGTGCAGCTCGCAGAACAGGTGCGCCAGCCGCTCGATCGCCGAGCGCCGGCCGACGCTGGCGATCCACTCGCGGTGGATCGCCGTGGCGGCGAGCAGCTCCCGCCACAGGCACTCCTCGACGGCGGGCCGGCCGCGGACCGCGTCGCCGATCTGCTCCGGGGCGATCCGCGCGACGGTGACGGGCGTCAGCGCGCCGATGGCGTGGTCCATGCGTGCCCGGCGGAACACGAACGGGTCGCACAGGTCGCCCGGCAGGAGCAGCGCGACGATCGCCCGCCGCCCGTCCGGGAACTGCTTGTACCGGCAGGCCCAGCCGTCGAGGATCAGGTGCGTGTGGTACGGGTCGCTCTGCTGCCCCTCGATATCCTGCCGGGCCGCGACGTGGCGGACATGCAGGCGCCCCAACCCGTCGAGGATCGCGCGGTCCTCGGGCGCGAGCCGGACATGCCGCTCCATCTTCCGTACGAACGGGTTGTCCACGTCCGCCTCCGGTCAGATCACCGCGGCGCCGGCGTGCCGGCGGCCGGGCAGTCGCCGGGACAGGCGCCGGAGCAGGCGCCGGGGAGGTCGCCGAAGCGGGGGGCCGCGGGGGATCGGGCGACGTCGCGCCCATCCGAAGCGTCCCGAACGACGGCGCCGCCAAGGGTATCGGTCGAATAATGAGGCACGGATATTTCTATCGGCAGGGGGCCAAACCGTCGCCCGAACATCGAAGTCCGGATCTTCTTGATCGGCTTGTGCCTGCAGCAGAAAAACGCGCGCCAACCTGTGTTAAGTCGGCGTTCTCGCCGGCGACGCGCTCCGCGAAGTCCCCCTCGCTCAGGAGGCCGTGCCCCCGGGTGAGGGCCGGGCGCCGCGCTACTCCGCGGCGGCGCCCACCGTATCGGCCATGCGCGCCCGGCGCGTGCCCAGGGGCTGCGGTTCGCCGACGGTCGTGTCCTCGGCGGTCTGATGCTCCATCTCGGCGTTCACCTGGGCGCCGGCCAGCACGATCATGGTCGAGAGCCAGATCCAGGTCATGAAGCCGATCGCCGCGCCGAGCGAGCCGTAGGTCTTGTTGTAGCTGCCGAAATGGCCGACGTACCAGGAGAACAGCAGCGACGCGACGATCCACAGCACGGCCGCGAGGGCGCCCCCGGGCGTGACCCAGCGCCAGCGCGGCGCGTCCCGGCTCGGCCCGTAGCGGTAGAGCAGGGCGAGGCCGAGCAGCACCGCCAGGAGCAGGACCGGCCACCGCAGCAGCGCCAGCCACCACGCGTCCGCGCCGAGCCCGACGAATTCCAGCACCACCGGCACCACCACCACCGCGGCCAGCGCCAGGAGGAGGAACAGGAGCGCCCCCGCCGT
The DNA here is from genome assembly GCF_900110155.1 of Methylobacterium sp. UNC300MFChir4.1. Classification (NCBI taxonomy): domain Bacteria; kingdom Pseudomonadati; phylum Pseudomonadota; class Alphaproteobacteria; order Hyphomicrobiales; family Methylobacteriaceae; genus Methylobacterium; species Methylobacterium sp. UNC300MFChir4.1. Next base: position 53,833 of record NZ_FOCS01000030.1, read on the forward strand.
AAAGGCGAGGGAGACGAGATTGAGGACGAGGAAGTTGCGCTTCTCGCGCTCGTTGTAGACGAGGTTGAGGGCGTCGAAGACGTGCTTCACGCCGCCATTGGCGCTCCACACGGACAGGGCGATGCTGATGAGCAGGCTGAACCCGAGGGTGGTGTTGCCCTGCTCGTTCAGCCGCTTCACTTGGTCGCCGACGATCTCCAGGGCGCCCTGGGGCAGGATGCCCTGGAGGCTGGCGAGCTGGTCGTTGATGGTCGAGGCGTCGGCCACGAGGCCGTAGCAGGAGACCAGGGCCGCCACCGCCGGGAAGATCGCCAGGAGCGTGAAGAAGGTGACGCCGGCCGCGATCAGCGACAGGCGGTTCTCGCCGATGTCGTGATAGGCGCGCAGCGCGATGTCCTTCCAGCCCTTGGCGGGGATCTCGGTCGGCGTCGAGGCCTGCCGCCCGCGATCGGCCTCGGCCCGGGCCACGGCGTGGGCCTCCCGTCCCGCATGCGCGGGCGACGTCCGGCGCGCCCCGTCCCGGTCGGCGGACCGGCCGGGCGCACGGTCGACCGAGGCACCGACCGCGCCGCGCGCCGACCGGCGGGGGAGGGCGACGAGGCCGATCAGCGCGGTGGCGAGGGCGAGCGTCCAGACCGTCGAGGCGCCTCCCTCGGGCGCGGCGGCCCTGGCGGGGGCTGGATCGGGGGCAGGCATCGGCGACCTCGGCAGGGTTCGGGCAGACGGGGGCGGGCCTTCGGGGCCGCGCGTCGCAGCGTCCGGGTCGGCGCGCCCGGGACGGCGCGTCCGAATGGCCGCAGCTGCGAGGGGGAACGCCGCGGCGCGGGGAAGGGTTCGCCGTGCAGTTGCAACTCGACGACACACGACGCGGAGAACCGGCATGGCACGCCTGGACGGCGGGACGGTGGTCATCACCGGGGCCTCGAGCGGCATCGGCCGGGCGGCGGCCGAGGCCTTCGCGGCGCGGGGCGCCCGGGTGGTGCTGGCGGCGCGGCGGGCCGACGTGCTCGACGGAATCGCCCGCGACCTGCGCGCGTCGGGCGCCGAGGCCGTCGCGGTCCCCACCGACGTCACAGAGCCCGAGGCGGTGGACGCCCTGTCCCGGGCGGCACTCCGGGCCTTCGGCGGCATCGACGTCTGGATCAACAATGCCGGGGTGGGGGTGTTCGGCCCCCTGCTGGACGCTCCCCTGGACCTGCACCGGCAGACGATCGCGGTGAACCTGCTGGGCGCCGTGCACGGGGCCTACGCGGTGCTGCCGCATTTCCTCGACCGCGGCCGGGGGACGCTGATCAACACGGTCTCGATGGGCGGCTGGGCGCCGACGCCCTTCGCCGCCGCCTACACGGCCAGCAAGTTCGGCCTGCGCGGCTTCTCGGCGAGCCTGCGCCAGGAACTCGCCCGGCACCGCCACATCCGCGTCTGCGCCGTATTTCCCGCCATCGTCGACACGCCGGGCCTGGAGCACGGCGCCAATGTCAGCGGCCGGCGGCTCAATCCCGGGCACCTGTACTACGCGCCCGAGGCCGTGGCGGAGACCTATCTCCGCCTCACGCGCCACCCGCGCGACGAGGTCGCGGTCGGCTGGCCGGCCCGCCTCGCGCAGGTCGGCTACGCGCTGGCTCCGTACCCGACCGAGCACCTGATGGGTGCCGGGTTCCGGTGGGCCCTCGACCGGGCCGAACCCGGGCCGCGCACGCACGGGGCCCTGCGCGCGCCGACGCCGGAGGGCACGCGGGCCGACGGCGGCTGGCGCGCGCGCAAGGGCGTCCCCGATGCCGGAACCCTGAGTACGGCCCTCGGCACGGGGCTCGCCGCCGCAGGGGCCTGCGCGGCCGTCCTCGCCGGTCTCGCGGCGGCGCGGCGGTTCGGCGCCCGCGGCTGAGCCCTGTTCGGGACAGGCGTTAACCCATGTTGCGGCATGGGCGGCCGGGGCGCGCCACAACCGGTCTTCTGGGCTTGACCGGCCCGCCCGCCGACGACCGGACCGAATGCCCGACACCGAAGGCCCATCGCTCCTCGATCCCATCGCGGATGTCGCAGAGGAGGCCGGGGACGAGACCCGCTTCGGCCTGCCGGAGGCCGTGCGCGCCCATCTCGGCACGCTCCTCGGTCGCGCCTACGACCGGATCGACCTCGACTCGGACAGGGATGCGAACCCCTTCGCCGACCTGCTCGCGCGCCTGGAGACCGCCCTCGCGCAGGCCGAGGGCGAGCGCGACAGAACGTTCCGCGCGGGCCTGCTGCAGGTGGTGCCGGCGCTGCACCGGTTCGCGGTCTCGTTGACGCGCGACCCGGCCGCGGCGGACGATCTCGTGCAGGACACCCTGCTGCGCGGCTGGCGCGGCCGCGGCGGATTCACCCCCGGGACCAACCTGGAGGCGTGGCTGTTCACGATCCTCCGCAACGTCTTCTACAGCCAGCACCGCAAGCAGGGCCGCGAGGTCGCCGACACCGACGGCAGCTACGCCGACCGGCTGACCAGCATCCCCGAGCAGGGGGGCCATCTCGACCTGCAGGACGTGCGCGCGGCCCTGGATCGGCTCGCGCCGGTGATGCGGGAGGCGCTGGTCCTCGTGGCGATCGAGAACCTGAGCTACGAGGAGGCCGCCGTCGTCATGAACTGCCGGATCGGCACCGTGAAGAGCCGGGTCTGGCGCGCCCGCGAGCAACTCGCGCGCATGCTCGGCTACGGCGGCGACGAGATCGGCAGCGACGGGGTCATGCTCTCGGTGACCGGCACCTCGGCCTGATCGCGACGATTCTCACGATCGAATACGCCAATTCGACACTTCGACGGCCGTATTCGCAAGCAAATTGACTTAGGTGAAAGCGCCCGGGCCGCCGCCTGGGCGATATGGGGCGGGTTGGGTCGATCCGTCGACTCGGCCGGGCTCCCATCGGTGTGACACCCCCCCGATCCACCGATGGGAGCCTCTTTACCGGAAGCCGCAGCGGATGTGCGGGCCGGACACCCCCGCCCCCGATCTCAGGTCGAGCCGCCCCGATCCGCATCGAGCTGCTGCAGCAGCTCCGCCAGCCGGGGATCCAACGCCTCGTCGATCACCGGATCATACATCGCCCGCATCTGGTGGCCGAGCCGCACGCGCGTCTGCGCGTCGAGGGTCGGGCCGCCCGCGATGGGGATCACCCGCAGGGCGGCGGGTGCCGCGCCGGGGGCGTAGCGCTCGGTCGGTCTCGGGGCGGCACGCCGGTGCTCGGGCCGCGGTTCAGGCCGGTGTTCGGGATAAGGCATGCCTCCTACATCGGCCCGCACCCCCGCCGCGGCAACCACCGGTCCGCCCGATGGCACGCCCGGCGGCACGACCGGCGACACGACCGGCGGCGTCTCGTCGTCCGCCTCAGGCATCGTCCTCCGGGGCGAAGACCTCGCCCTTCTCGGCCAGCACGGTGTTGGCCGCGTCGCGGGCCAGCTCGTCCCGCGCGGCCGCGGGATCGGGGCGGCCGAGGGCCCGCGCCAGGGCCCCGTCCCAGCCGGGCGCCGGCGCCTGGCCCTGCCCGGCGAGGATCGCGCCGGCCCGGCGGCAGACCCGGTCCCAGTCCGGCGCGCCGAGGGCGGCCCAGTCGGTCCCGAGGCCGAGTTCGGTGGCGGCTTCGGTGGCGGCCTGAGTCGCGGCCCGGGTCGCGGCGTCGGCCGGGCCCGGCGGCGGGGCGGGGATGTCGGTCATGGCGATGCGGCCTCCTGCCGGGCTGTCGATGCTCCGGCGCACGATATAGCGCGCGCCGGTCCCCGCCCATCAGCGCAGGCCGTGGGCCGCGAGTTCCTCCGGCACGCAAGCGGCCGCGTCCTGGCGCACCAGGATCGCCTCGAGGGTGACCGGGCGGTCGTCCCAGGCATCCACGCCGACATCGCAGGAGCGCGTGGTGTCGGCGAGCCAGCCGTGGCTGTGCCCGTAGAGGTGGCGCGTCTCCCGCCACAGGCCCGGCCAGGCCCGGTGCGCGTAGTGCGACAGGAACAGGCGGTGCGGCCGCCCGCGCGCGTCCGCGACGGAGAGGCGGGCGCTCTCCACCGGCGGCTCGGCCCAGGGCAGGTCCAGGACACGGTTCGAATCGTGGTTGCCGCGGACGAGGCGCTTGGCGCCGTTCAGCCGCGCGAAGATCGCCGCGCAATGCGCCCGGCTGGCATGGGCGGCGAAGTCCCCGAGGTGCCAGACGACGTCCTCCGGGCCGACCACGGCGTTCCAGCCGGCGACCAGGGCCTCGTCGTGGGCCTCGACGCTGCCGAACCGAGCACCGCGGTGGCGGAGGATGTGCGGGTCGCCGAAATGCGTGTCCGCGGTGAAGAAGATCGCCATGGTGTCGAGACCTGGGCCGCGGGCGCGTCCCGTCCAGGCCGGCCGGCGCGGGGCGCGCGGCCGCACCGCCGCTTCGGGCCCGCTTCCAGCCCGACTCGGGCCCGCTTCCGGGAAGCCGCACGGGCCGGTAAGGCTGCGGCGATGCTGGATCCCGCCATCTACGCCCATCTCCTGGACGCGGCGCGCGCCCATCCGCCGCTGCGGGCCGCCCTCGAGCGGGCCGGTCCGATCCGGATCGAGCCGCCGGCGCATCCGTGCGTCGCCGACCGCCTGTTCGTCGAGGTGGTCAACCAGCAGCTCTCCGTCCGGGCGGCGGCGGCGATCTGGGCCCGGATCGAGGCCGCGGCCGCGGCGGCGGGCGCGAGCCCGAGGGGCCTGTTCGAGGCCGGGGACGCGGCGCTGCTGCGGGCCTGCGGCCTCTCGGGCAACAAGGTGCGGGCGCTCGGGGCGATCGTGGCGGCCGAGACGGCGGGCCTCCTCGGGCCGGGCCTCGCCGCCCTGCCGCATCCCGAGCGGGCGGCGATCCTGTGCGGCATCCGCGGCGTCGGCCCCTGGACGGCCGACATGGTCGGCATCTTCCACTTCCACGACCCGGACATCTGGCCCGCGGGCGACGTGGCGGCGGTGGGCTGCCTGCGCCGCCTCACCGCACAGGCCGACACCGCCGCGGTGGCGGCCGCCTTCGCGCCGTACCGCTCGATCCTGGCCCGCTACCTGTGGTGGATCAAGGACACGGCGCCCGCACCGGCGGACCTACCGGCGGACCTGCCGACCCGAACGGAACCGGCGCCCTGGGCCCGGCGCCCCCGCGGCACGGCGAAATCCGGGTGACGGCCGGCCGGAGATCGGCTATCCGTCGGCGCCTCCCGGGCCCGTAGCTCAATGGTTAGAGCCGGCCGCTCATAACGGTCTGGTTGCAGGTTCGAGTCCTGCCGGGCCCACCACCAATTAGCTAAGGCGCTGCAAACGCTTAAAGATCGTCGACCATCTCGCTTGCAATCGGGCCGGGATGCATCACAAATTGCCTAACATGGGCGACGACGTTCCTGAGGGTCGCCCAGATCTTGATCCGGCCGGAAGGTGAGCTTCCAAGTCTCATTGGGCGGCTTGCAAGGCCGTTTCCCGGGCCATTCCTGGGCCGTTGGCCACCCCAGGGCGGTCTGAGGACCGCTCTCGTTGTAGTGCCGCCGCCTCGTCTCGATCTTGTTCCTCATGTCGGCCAGCGACAGGGACGCAGTTCGCGTTCAGGCACTCGTCGCGTCGGCGGCCGTCTTGTGTGGATGGCTCCCGCATTGCAAGTGGCGAATTGAGCTTCTGACGCGTTGGTCGGGTGCAGTCTTGTGTCCGGCCTGTTGATGCAGTCGTTCATGTTGACTGCTGGCCCTGATGGTATCCGTGAGCTGGGTCCCACTCTGCTTTGCGGGCTATGACGCCCTGGACAGCCGGCGGGGTGTCCCGGCTCCCGGTCTGACCGGTTCGCCATCAACTCTCATCGTCCTCGCAACCTGGAAACGTCTCCTCTACGTGCTGTCAGGCGGCCGTGGCCGCCGGTGCGCGGTAGGTGCCGCCGCGGGTCATGATCGCCCAGGCGACCCGCGCCGTGCGATT